>NZ_UCNJ01000008.1 GCF_900473965.1 Synechococcus sp. UW179A
CCATGAGGTGTTGAAGCCAGGGTTACCGCCAACTTTGACCAGACCGTTGCTTGTGATGCGCAGTTTGAGGGAGCCTGTGTTGCGATTGCAGTAGTTTTTCCAGCTGGCATTAATGATGTTGCCCTGGATGTTGCCGGTGATCAGATTGAAGGGCTTGCCATTGAGGAATCCTTTCATTTGGAATGAATTGCCGCTGCGTTGTGCGGAATAGACGCCTTTGTTATTGCCTCTGAACCAGCCGTTGAGGTTGAGCTGCGACTGTTGCTCCTGACAAGCAGGAGTGTTGCTGAGGGAGCCTGGATTTTGTGTGGGAGACCATGAGGTGTTGAAGCCAGGGTTACCGCCAACTTTGACCAGACCGTTGCTTGTGATGCGCAGTTTGAGGGAGCCTGTGTTGCGATTGCAGTAGTTTTTCCAGCTGGCATTAATGATGTTGCCCTGGATGTTGCCGGTGATCAGATTGAAGGGCTTGCCATTGAGGAATCCTTTCATTTGGAATGAATTGCCGCTGCGTTGTGCGGAATAGACGCCTTTGTTATTGCCTCTGAACCAGCCGTTGAGGTTGACCTGCGGTTGTGTATCGGGGCTTGATGGCCCGGAACCGAGGCGCGTTAGTCGATATTGCATCTCTTTGGGCACGTTGCCGCCCATGGGCGCTGCATTGGCGTAAAGCATCCTGTCGGGGCCCCGCATTACCCATAGCTGATTGGAGAGTGATTGAAGCTGAAGGATGTTGCTGACCCTGTTGGCGCGGAAAAGACGGTTTCTGCTGGCGGTGTTGCAGCCACGCATTAGTTTGAGTTTTTTTTGAGAGTTCACACTCACCCAGCTATTGGGATCTTGCGTACTTCGCAGCGCATAGATTGTTCCGGTAAGGCCATCTCGATTGCTCAGGTCATAGATGTCGAAGGTTTCCCAACTGGTGCTGCCGCTAACTCTGTTGCTTGTTGCACCGACGTAGGCACCGGAGCCAATGCCTGCTCGCACATATTTATTGGTGACTTCGGATTTCAAGGAGTATCGGCCCAGCAGCGTTCCGCTGTTGCATCGGGTGACGGCCCTGGCGGAGAGGGGGGCGAGTGTATCGAAACCGCTTAGACCAGCTGCGGCTACGAAGCTCAAGGCGAGGGATTTGGTTGCGAAATTCATTGGTCGAAAGGTGAGGATTAGGAGTTCTCTTAGAGAGAGGCGGTGACAGACCACCGATGAGCCCAGGATCTCCGTGATCGCATGCAGAGTTGTTGTCGGAGCTCTCATCCTTTTGTGATGTTGGTCACAGTCAACGGGTTTGGCAATTCGTATGTCAGAAGACTTTTCGACCTGGTGAGTGGTTCAAGGTCAGTTGGTGCTTAAAGACATCCCTACAGCAACCGTTGGATCTGGTTTTTCCCTCGCTTCACAGCGATACTTTTTTTGAGGAGTTGATCGGCAAGTTGCCCTTTCGCTTCATGGTCCACTCGGCTTCAATGCCAGCCTGTGCTTCTACTTCACATGGCTGTTCCTGTTTTTGTAAGAACTCAAGCTGTTGCTCTGATTAGCAATGAACGAGCCAGATCTCTTTACATGGGTTTGTAACCTCAGCTTCAAAGACAAGCAGAATCGTCAATATCACAGTTTTCGAGTCAGCCTGCTCGGCAGGTGCTTCTTCAAATCGTCTATGTACTAGTGGATGGATGAGGGGCCTCGAGTGATTGAGGCAAGATAAGTAGAATGGTTAAAACATGTGTAGAGTCTTGAGGGACTCGTTTAAAGCCCTCTTGTTACTCCATCAATCTTCATAATGCTTGGTACTACTTAATGCTTTTCTTTCGCGCGTACATGCTTTTTATTACATCCTGGGAATGCTTTAAGTGGTTGCCTTTAGCTAAGCAGCTTCGATGCTGAGATGAGCCTGGCTCTTCTTCTAGAGCTGCTGATTGCGCTAAGGGTTCGGGTTGCTTATTTCTGCAAGTCTGACTGGTGCCCGGGATCGAACGGATTGGAAGGGATGTCGCTACTGAGATCGAGTCGGATTAGATGGTGACTTGATTGGTTGAAGAGGAGAGGTCCAGGCTGATTTCATGGCATATGGGAGTTTGCCATAAGAATGATTGATTGATTGGTGAGTGGCATAGTGCCCAGAGCTTTTCTGAGAGGTGTTGTGATCAAGCTCACAGAAATAATTGACTGGCCTCACATTCTGAGCATTAGCATAGCCATATGATTAGAACATTGAGGGAATTAGTCAATCCTCAATCAATCCTTCTCTATCGTCATGCTCAACATTAAATGCGCCAGTCAATGTGCACTTGCTGCTTCGCTGATGGCGCCAGTCTGGGTTGGATCTCTTTCTTCAGTCCGCTCCCAAAGCTTGCCTCAAGGTTTTGATCCCCAGCCTTCAGTCGAGAATTTAAAGCCAGGGATCCGGGATGAAATACGGGACCCGTTTGGTCAATGTGATATCCAGCTGTTCTGGCGGATTACAACTCCGACCAGTTCCTTTAAGTATCGTTCAGTGGGCGGTTCTTCCGGGTCGGTTACGGCACCAGGCAAATACACCTCCAGCCAGATTATTCGCGCTTTCCCGGTCTATAAGAACGTGGGAAAAGGAAACTGTAAATCGTTTACAAATCGAATTCAAATCCGGCGGACGGTTGATGGTGCTTACTCCGGAACGTTTGATCGCAATGTAGTTACTTGCCGAGGGTCTGGTCCCCTTAATTCCCTGCGTCCCGGTGAAGTATGCAATGCAGATGGTGTGAAATTGGCTTCTCCTGCAGCATGCCCGGTTGGAGGGGGTAAATTTTTTGCTCAAGCGGCCCGTATGAATTGGGATCGAAATCAGCGCAATAACACTTATAAGGTGATATTTAAGACACGACGCGGTGATAGGCCCTGCCCTCAGGCATCCTGATTGCACTGTTATCTAATGCCCGTGCTTAGTGCGGGTTCGGTGCTTGTTGCTATCCATCTCCAGGTAAAGTGTTTTATAGCCCCGCCGCGTGTGGGGTTTTTTATTGCCTTGCTGGCCCTGTGGGCAGCATCACTGCACCTATTCATTGCAGCGATGGAGAGTGCATTCAGCTAACTCTGTTTTTAATCAGGCGGCCCTGAAGGATTCCCTTCAGAGGCTGGCCCTTGTCAAGGATGGTGGGATTCAAAGGGTCTTCTTTGACGAGTACCACGCCGCCCCGAAGGATGGCGTTTAGGTCCACCAACGTCCCACGTTCAACCATCTCCATTGGCGGAATGGTTGGATGTGTTCGGTTGAGTTTGTCAAAACCGCTGTTTGAAGCGCATTAGTCCGCGAGGCATAGAAAACTCAAGCTAATTGGCGCCTTCAGGCATCGGAATATTGCAGCCCCAAGCAGCATCCCGATCGATCATTTCATTCACTAAGTTTGCAAAAAGTCAGCTCATGCCCCAGGGGGGTGACTCAAGCTGTGTTGATCCAGGCGGGAAAAGACTTTCTCGGGGACATAGAGAAAGCGGCTGGTCACTTGTGCACTTATCGCCGCAGCGGGCTCAGTGGATTTTGCGAGTGCTTCACGCAGATCGAAACCCTCACCTACCAATGTGAGCAGTTCGGTGATCATCTGAACTGTCTCAGGTACGGTGTCAGCGGCCCAGGCGATAGGCGCGTCATGGTGGTAATGGTGGTGCCTCCTTTGCCAGATTGAATGCTCAGGAAGACCTTGCACTGCATGTTTTGGAGAGACCAAGCCTTAGGGCAGCTGTTGCGCAGTCTTGTGATCGATTTTGCCGAGGCAGCTGTGAGAGTGAGGGTAGTAAGGCGTTGGTCTAACGAAGGATGGTGTAAGCGCAAAGGCAAAATTGCCCCCAAAGACAAAACCCAGTTACAGCGCAAAACTCCTGCAGTAAGTGGGTTTGAGTCTTAAGCCGATGCCTTGACTTAAACAGGCGATTACCAAATCGTAAGAGAGCCCTGTCTGGGACTGAAAATTCAGTTTTAGCTGGAAGTCTGTCGAATTCTCCCGGCACGTTTCAGCAATTCTTACGCCATAAGTGGGCACGCGTGCCTACTGGGTATCACTAGTTTCGGCGGGGTTCAGCAGCATTGACGCCTACCGCAAAGGCTGATCCGTGGACTTCTGATCCGATTTTCTTTAATTCGTTGTGAGTCAGGCGTCTTGATGAATGCCAGAAATGTGCTGGTTCTGGTGCTTGCCGTTCTGGCGGTGACATAGCCCTCATGCTGGGCGAAATACGCCAAGTTGACTGACCAGCGCAGGGGAATGTGCCAGTTACAGATTGAGTATGGTCGCTAATACAAGCCGAAAACTCACATCCACTTCAAAAGCAGCAGCTTTCTGCCAGAAATAAACAGCGTTGATCAAAGAATAGGCCAAGATCGGCATGGAGTTCAATGGTCTTCCGCAAGTCGCTGAAATTCCTGCCTAAAGAAGCGATCAGCCTTCAGCGGGGCGGCTGTAAAGCTTGGAGCTGATCGTCATCAGCAGCAGGAAAACGAAGCTGATGGACAGGATTGCAAAGCTTTCGATGGTCTTTGTCGGCGCCTGGGCAGAAAGACTCTGACAGAGATTTAATCCGAACTGTCAATTCGACCTCAAAGTCAGCCGGTCACTGAACGGGGCGAGCTGCCTTATAGAGGCTGAGCGTGAAGCAAGCAGCGCCGAAACTGACGATCAGAACTAGGAGATCCGAGGTGCCGAACATGAGATTGCTGCTAATAAACAAATATTAAGCAGATCATTGCGGAATGTAAAGAGGTTGTCCGAAGCGGCTTTCGCCTCCCCCGCTGTCCGGGTCCTATTGGACGCTCCCGCCCCCCTCTCAAAACCGAGAGGGGGCTGGACGTTTCGCCAGCGAGTCTGCATGCCCAATAAGGACCGACTACTTGTTGAGTGCCATGCACTAAAAGGCAGTGTCAGACCAGGTGGCGAAGGTCAGCAGGCCAGTGCGACAAGAGCAACGATGACGACGGTGGCGGTGATGGGTTCCATGGTGTTCTGCTGTCTTTAATCACCATCGATTGGATGCCCTAAATCCACAACTCCATACACAGGTGAATCAGTGGTGAATTGGATGAGAATGCCCTCTGATCCTTTGAGCAAGCACACAGGCTTGCATGAGGCAGGTCATCGAGTCAGGAACTGAAACCGGAGACGGTGTGTTCGCCGATAAGAAGAGCTATGGAACTCATACTGGCGATTATCTTTTTTGCCATCTGGGTGCCAGCTCTTCTAGAGCTCAGCATCAGGATTCATGAGATGTGATGCTGTTAAATCTCGAGGCTGATGACATCTGAGTCACTCAGTTTCAGACCAAGGCTCCGCTCTCATGAGTGGGGAGTTTGATTGCCCGTAAAGACTTCCGCCCGTTCAGCTCTAGCCAATCCACCGCATCCGTGAAGCCCTGGATGAATTGTCTATCTCGCTTCCATGCAGCAGCGCTCTCGGCTGGCATGAGCAACCGGCTAATAGCACGGAGTTGACTCCACCGACCTATTCCAGAATCTCGGTTTCTACTTCAGCCTTAGCAGATGTCTGGTCTGCAAGCTCCCGTAGCTTGGATTCAATCCAAGCTCTTCTTGGATGGGCACGCTATGCCCATTTGCTTGAGACCCCATGCTGTGACTTAAGCCGATGACCTGACTTGAACAGGCGACCCACGCTTTACGAAGGCGTCCACGAGCCCAGTCGTTGCAAGGGTTGTCTAGTCAGGCACTGGATTCTTGCTCTCACCCGCAGGCGTCTGCAATCCGCTGCAAGCAGGGTTTGACGGAAAAGTGAGAGCAGTGCTCTCACTTTTTTGCAGACCTGTTTCAGGCTTCTGCAGCACTTTGCAGTCCCGGCTGACTTGTCGGCTTGAAGGTGCCCAGGTCATCCGCATCCACGCGGTCCAGCACCATTGCCAACATCAAGCGTTTGCTGGTCGATGCCATGTGGGCCAGCAACAAACGCAGCATGACCGCCGCTCCCTCGGGGTCGCTTGCTGCCAGTGCATTCAGAAATTGCCCTTCGATTCGTTCCAGATCAGCCAACCCCTGCAGACATGTCAATTTGACTTTCGGGCTGGTGGTTTCTGGCATGAACAACTGATTGTAGGTTCCAGTTTGCCGAGCATCAGCAAGTCGGTTTCGCCATCGTGTCGGGATGCCAAGCAAGGACCGCCCACTTGTTGATCGCCACCCGCCAAAGGCAGGTGTGGGTTGGCTGGTGAACACCCAGGAACAGAAGGTCTGCAGCTTCACCAATGCCAATCCAACCGCACACGCGCAGTGGGTTGTTGTCGAGAGCAGACCGCTACGCGGCAGTGGTCAGCCTGTGGTTCGTCGGATGCTCAGGCACAACGCGATCGAAGCCTGGGAAACGATGCTGAAAACAGGCGGGTGGAAGCGTTGTCAGCCCAAGTGGTGACGCTCAGATCTGCTTGATGGAAATGCATTTCACATCTGATGCTTTGGCTGATAAACCGACCTCCTTTGTTCGGTTATGAGTAGTGACTCGGATGCTCGGCAGGTCTAGACCAAAAAAGTCTCGCAAATTCACGACATGGTTTCCCGTACTGAATTTAAAGATGACGTCCTAAAATTGGCCGTAAGTGTTCTTCAATCAGCCAGGGATCCCGAGCATATTCTCAAGCACGCTAAATATTTTTCTGTTCCTACCAAGTCAGAGCTTCACCGGGATAGTATTAAACGACTTTTAAATCATCCACAGCTGCGGCCTCTGATTAATGAGCGATATTCCATTGCGTGGCCCTCATTGGCCGAAATGGCTGCGATGCCAAAAGGAAGCCTTGGTTTTTGTATGCAGCAAAGGCTTACGTACCTTGGTATTGATAAACTACCAATGACCTTGCCATTGATTGACGACGAAGAGGATTATGTCTTAAATAGATTGTCAATATGTCATGATATTCAGCATGTCGTTATGGGCTTGCCTATTTCCGTTGCGGGAGAAGCAGCGGCGAGTGCATACAATTTAATTACAAAAAACATGCCATTTCATATTGGATTATTAGCCACTTGGTTGACCCATGGACTGATTGAGCCCGATGAACATCGATTGATCTGGGAAGGTATTAACTATGGCTCTCAACTAGGTCTTTCTGGAGTCTTCCTGGAAGCGTTTCGCTGGGAAGAAGGATGGGAGCGACCTTTGGCTGAATGGCGATCTGAGCTTGGTCTAACTTCTCTACTGGAGATTTCTCCTTTTCAGGATGAAATACATCGGTGGGAAACTCTTTCTTCTTGAGAATGAATACTAATGCTTTAAACAATAAAGATTCCTATGATTCTTTTTCGCAATCGCAACTACTGCATCAGCATCCGAAGCAGCTTTCAGATTCTCCTGAAGGCTGGTGTCGCCTTTGACCTTCTCTAGGAACGCGTTGAGTTGCTCATCTGACATGGTGATGAGGACATTTCAGAAGTCATAGCAACACCCTGCTGCAATAGCTTTGGCTGACAATCACTGCGCTCAATCGTGCCAGGTATTGAAGGCTGATTCATGGTCTTTTGGGGGTGTTTGAAGCAATAAAAAACCCCTTAGGGCTTTGAGTGTGTAGGCTGTGGC
>NZ_UCNJ01000009.1 GCF_900473965.1 Synechococcus sp. UW179A
TCCAGGCCATGGATGTCTCTGGTGCCTGGCGATTTAATCGAGGCTCCAGTGATGTTGTCTTGGTTTCATTAGACAATGGCATTGGCGATATCGCTGACAATGCTTCAGACATTCACGATGAAATCAGCCATGTCAATAATAAAACCGCTAAAAACAATAGGGACAAAAGACACCATGGACACCAAGCCATGAGCGTGATGTCAGCCAAGCATGACAGCCAAAACTTAGCTGGCATCGCTCCTGGCAGTGAATTGTGGGCCTACAACGTCTACGACTCTGGAACACAACTTTATGATGCGATTGAAGGAGCAAAAGCCGATCGAGCGAGCAATCAACGTCTAGTTTTTCAAGGTGGAATCCAAGGAGATTGGTGGTCAAACGGAGCCAGCCAAGCAGATATGCAAACTGCCATTGATGAAACGGAAGATTACGGATTCTTCGCAATGGCAGCAGGTAATTATGGCGATAAAACTAGCGTCGCAGGAATTGCTCAAGCCGAAGCGACCAATGGCAATGTTGCAAGTATTGGTGCTTTAGAGCACAGCGGAGCAATTAACGATGTCGATGGAATCACAAACTACGACAATCATGAACTTGCCGACTACTCCAACGCTGGAGCAAATTTAACTCTGGTTGCCCCTACAGATAGTCCTTCCATTAATGGTGATGGTGACATCACCGACTTCGGCGGCACGTCTTGCGCAAACCCAAATGTGGCTGGTGTTGCTGCTTTAGTTTGGTCTGAAAATACTTGCCTCTCAGGCAGCGACGTACGTGATCTTTTGACCCACAGCGCCATGGATCTTGGAGATCTTGGCCGCGACATCACCTTTGGCCATGGCTTGGTCAATGCAGAAGCCGCTGTTCGCCGTTCTCATGCACTTGCAGAGAACTATGAACTGGCAAGTTTCTACACCAACGATCAGTTCCTGGCCTGATTGATCAACAACCCATCACACACACAGCAGGGATCATCCCAATGGGGTGGTCCTTTGTTCATGCAACAGAACCTTAAGCAAGTGCGGGTTAGTTGCCGACGGAGAAAGAGTCGCTCGACACGGGGGCGTCATGACATCCTCGAAGCCAGCCCACAACATCACCGCCGCACGATTGAACCTTAAGCATGGATCGCAGCGCCTGAGTGGATCTAGAAAAGCAGGCTCAACGTAACAGCTCAGGACTGAGCCCCAGCAACCAAAGCATGGACTCCGATGAGCGGAACAAGCGTTCAAATGACGCGCAGCAGCATCGGAGGGTTGATTCAGATCAGAACCTCAACAACGCTGATTTCAGGCCATGTCAACGGTCAGAGCTGAATCGAGTCACGTTGTGAGCAAAATCACAGCTGTCGTTGATGTCAATCAACGCATCAACCTGCAATTAGAAGGATGGTGAAGTCTCCGGAGATTCAACTCCACAATACTCTCCTCCAATGTTCAACACCAATTCGTTTTTTCTGAACCAATTTAAATCCTATTTTCAAGCCCCGAGAGGACGACGCTTCCAAACAAACCGATTCAACAAAGCGGAGCGTCTCGACAACACCCGCGGCGAGCAATACGGCCAGAAAGCCAACGATTTCGTGTCAAGAGCACAGACCGGTTTCAACCCTCGACTTAATGATGAAGAACGCTTTGAGGGTGATGCAACACAGTGGTCAAAAGTTGGTCACGGGCAACCAAGTGAAGCAAAGCCATGGTCAAGATCATTCAGAAGCATTGGACTTGACAGGGATCCAATTGGGTTCAAAAGCGCAGGAAATACAGACTTCAAGAAGTCAGGCAAGGCCTCGAAAAGCTTAGGACAAGGCTTTGAGAAAGCAAATATTCAGGATCAGCGCGATCCGTTCAAAAGCAATGTCTTAATGCACAACAAAGCCAACGGAATAGAAACCGAAACAGAAGGAGGCGTTTTCCCTGAGCTCAGCCGAGGAATCATTGATGATCGTGTTGCCTGGAGAGAAGAGTCCAGCAATGGGATCACACAAGCTGGCATCGGTCGAAACAACCTCCAAACAAATCTCATCAGAGGGGAACATTTCTTTGACCGCAATCTGAACCTGGGTTCAGTATTCGGGCTACAACGCATCTTTGACGCATCAGGTGATGCATCCAAAAAGGAAGTCTTTGAAGATGGTGCACTGGAAATCAGCTACAACAGGAATTACCTCAATAGTCTTAAAAACGAAATCGCACCCACTATCAATTTCCCTGGGAGGGGATACGAATCAAGCCGGTTGTCAGCAACAGTTTCTGCAACCAAATCATCTACTGGCGAAGTAGTCGATCTTGGTAGCACTACTCTCAATCTAGATCAAAACAGCTTCTATGTGAACCTCAAGGATCAACTGGAAGCGTCTGACAACTTACTTGACCGGCGCAGCATATGGAATATTGACGTCAATATTGATGCAACCTACGACAACGGGCTCAACATCAATCTCGAAGAATTCAACGAAAATATCACGATGATTGATGCCCTGGATGTCGGAAGTGGTTATCGGGGAGATGTCACGGCTAACAATTTTACCTATCAAAACTACACCAGCACTTTCTTAGGCGATTGCTTCGGCTCCGGCAGAATTTATCACGGTCGTGGCGGCACAGATACAATCGTTCTGGATGGCATCAACAAAAGCGACATCCTTAAGTTCAACGGTAGTTCTGTCCACCAACTGGGGCAATCGGCAGCGGGCGGCGCGGCGCTTGGCGAACAAGCCTTCTACGGCGGCACTGTCTTCGACGTTCTCAATCTCAATAACGGAGACGAGCTCTATCTACAGGGCATTGAAACAATCTCCTGCGAAGATGGTGATATCCGGATCCGCGCCAATATGAGTGATTCCACCAAAGAGCAGTGGAACCTCCAGGCCATGGATGTCTCTGGTGCATGGCGCTTCAATAGGGGAAGCAGTGATGTTGTTTTGGCATCACTAGATGCAGGACTTGGCGACTTAGAAGATCATCCAACAGATGTGCATGATGAAATCAGTCACGTCGTCAATCAGACCAATAAAAACGATACTGGAACTCAACATGGACACAAAGCCATGAGTGTCATGGGTGCTAAACATGGCAATGGTGGAATTGCAGGAATTGCACCAAATAGCACTCTTTGGGCATTTACTGGTGGGGAATACAGGGATGGCCAAAGCCATCATCAAAATATTCAGGATGTCATTGGCCTGAGGGATGAAGACCAGAGGGTTGTATTTCAAGGTGGGTATCAGGGTGATCACTGGTGGAATACAGGCACTCACACAGAAGAGCAGATGCAAGCATCCTTGGATGCCACTGGCGAGTGGGGTTTTCATGCAATCGCATCAGGCAATTTCAGTGATTACAACAGTGTGTCGGGAGTTGCACAGGCAGAAAGCACCAATGACAACATTGCCAGCATTGGCGCACTTGAATTCACAGGCACTGAAGAAATTGATGGGATCACAAACATCACTGGCTACCAAATGGCTGACTATTCCAATCGTGGAGACAATTTGACTTATGTCGCACCGACAGATAGTCGCGCCATTAACGCCAACGGTGACATCAGCATCTACGATGGAACATCCTGTGCCAACCCCAATGCTGCTGGGGTTGCTGCTCTTGTCTGGAGTGAGAACACTGACCTTGTTGGCGGTGAGCTGCGCGAAATCCTGACCCAAAGTGCAATGGATCTCGGAGACGTTGGCCGGGACAACACCTATGGCCATGGCTTACTCAATGCTGAAGCAGCAGTCCGCCGTTCTCATGCACTTGCAGAGAACTATGAACTTGCAAGTTTCTACACCAACGATCAGTTCCTGGCCTGAGTGATCCACCACGTATTGGTCACATCGGCAAGGACCACCCCGATGGGGTGGTCCTTTTTCATTGCATCCTCGGAGCAAGGAAATACCATTTCCGCCCGCACGATTGAACCTTAAGCATGGATCACAGCGCCTGAGTGGATCTAGAGAAGCAGACTCGACGTACCAGCTCAGGACTGAGCCCCAGCAACCAAAGCATGGACTCCGATGAGCGGAACAAGCGTTCAAATGACGCGCAGCAGCATCGGAGGGTTGATTCAGATCAGAACCTCAACAACGCTGATTTCAGGCCATGTCAACGGTCAGAGCTGAATCGAGTCACGTTGTGAGCAAAATCACAGCTGTCGTTGATGTCAATCAACGCATCAACCTGCAATTAGAAGGATGGTGAAGTCTCCGGAGATTCAACTCCACAATACTCTCCTCCAATGTTCAACACCAATTCGTTTTTTCTGAACCAATTTAAATCCTATTTTCAAGCCCCGAGAGGACGACGCTTCCAAACAAACCGATTCAACAAAGCGGAGCGTCTCGACAACACCCGCGGCGAGCAATACGGCCAGAAAGCCAACGAGTTCGTGTCAAGAGCACAGACCGGTTTCAACCCTCGATCTGATGGTGAAACACACTTTGAGCGTGATGCAACACAATGGTCAAAAGTTGGTCGCGGGCAACCAGGTGAAGCAAAAACATGGTCAAGATCATTCAGAAGCATTGGACTTGACAGGGATCCAATTGAGTTCAAAAGCTCAGGAAATACAGACTCCAAGAAGTCAGGCAAGGCCTCGAAAAGCTTGGGCCAAGGCTTTGAGAGAGCAAATACTGAGAAGCAGCCAGATCTTTTCAAAAGCAATGTCTTAATGCACAACAAAGCCAACGGAATAGAAACCGAAACAGAAGGAGGCGTTTTCCCTGAGCTCAGCCGAGGAATCATTGATGATCGTGTTGCCTGGAGAGAAGAGTCCAGCAATGGGATCACACAAGCTGGCATCGGTCGAAACAACCTCCAAACAAATCTCATCAGAGGGGAACATTTCTTTGACCGCAATCTGAACCTGGGTTCAGTATTCGGGCTACAACGCATCTTTGACGCATCAGGTGATGCATCCAAAAAGGAAGTCTTTGAAGATGGCGCGCTGGAAATCAGCTACAACAAGAACTACCTCAGCAGTCTCAAAAACATCCATGCCCCTAAATTCAATCTCTGGGGGGGCATGAGCTTCAATTTGCCTGGCTCGGTATCGGCAACAGTTTCTGCCACCAAATCATCCACTGGCGAAGTTGTTGATCTTGGCAGCACCACTCTCAACCTTGATCAAAACAGCTTCTACGTGAATCTTAAGGATCAACTGGAAGCATCTGACAGCTTACTTGACCGACGCAGCACATGGAATATTGACGTCGATATTGATGCAACCTACGCCAACGGGCTCAACATCAATCTCGAAGACTTTAGTGAAAACATCACCATGATTGATGCCCTGGATGTGGGAAGTGGTTATCGAGGTGACGTCAGCGCAAATACATTCACGTATAACAATGTAAGCTGGGCCGATTCCTTCGACACCGGCAGGATTTATCGTGGTCGTGGCGGCACAGACACTCTTGTGCTCGATGACATCAGCAAAAGCGATATCCTTGAATTCAACGGTAGTTCTGTTAATCAACTGGGGCAATCGGCAGCCGGCGGCGCGGCACTTGGCGAACAAGCATTCTACGGCGGCACTGTCTTTGACGTTCTCAATCTCAACAACGGAGACGAGCTGTATCTGCAGGGCATTGAAACAATCTCCTGCGAAGATGGTGATATCCGGATCCGCGCCAATATGAGTGATTCCACCAAAGAGCAGTGGAACCTCCAGGCCATGGATGTCTCTGGTGCCTGGCGATTTAATCGAGGCTCCAGTGATGTGGTGATGGTTTCTCTTGATTCTGGCATTGGTGATATTGCTGGCAATGCTGATGACATTGACGATGAAATTGATCATGTCGTCAACAAAACAAGCAAAAACACTTGCGCCTTAGCCAAGGACCGTGATCATGGCCATCACTCAATGAGCGTCATGGGAGCGCGTCACGATTCGCAGGGAATTGCGGGGATCGCTCCAGGCAGCCAAATGTGGGCTTATCAAGTCTGGGATCCAGGCTTTCACGGAGCAATCGAAGATGCAAAAGCTGACAGAGAATCTCATGAACGGCTTGTGTTTCAGAATGGTGCGAGTTGGAGTCTTGAAGGGCGTTGGGGACCCAGTGGAAACACCGACTCGATTACCGAAGAACAAATGATGGAATCTCTGGCTGAGACAGAAGATTATGGATTCTTCTCAGTAGCAGCAGGAAATGACTGGTCCAGAGATGGTGTCAGCACTTACAATCTTGCACATTTCCAAACCGACTTTGGGAACATTGCGAGCGTCGGCGCTGTTCAGTTCACAGCAACTGATGAGATCGACAACATCACCAATGTTACCGACACTCAAATCGCTGGATATTCCAATCAAGGCGATGACCTGACCCTCTCCGCACCCACTGACAGCAGAGCTGTCAATGGAGACGGTGATATCAGAGACTTCGGTGGAACGTCCTGTGCCAACCCAAATGTGGCCGGTGTTGCTGCTTTGGTTTGGTCTGAGAACACCTCTCTGTCGGGCAGCGATGTGCGTGATCTTTTGACCTATAGCGCCATGGATCTTGGAGCTGCAGGTCGCGATGATGCTTTTGGTCATGGCATGGTCAATGCAGAAGCTGCAGTCCGCCGTTCTCATGCCCTTGCAGAGAACTATGAACTGGCAAGTTTCTATACCAACGATCAGTTCCTGGCCTGATTGGTCCACAACCCATCGCACACAGCAGCAAGGACCACTCCGCCGGGGTGGTCCTTTTTTAAATGCATCAGATTGGAATGCATCAAAACTCTCAGCCCAGCAAGAGTCAGTCTTCGACTGAGGAACAGTCGATCAGCACATGCCTGTCATGACATCCTCGAAACAAAGCAACACCATCACTCCCGCTCGATTGAACCGTGAACATGGATCACAGCGCATTACTGGATCTAGAGAAGCAGGCTCGGCGAAGCGGTTCAGGACTGACCGCCAGCAACCTGGTGGGGTGCTGGCAGCTGAACACCATCTGGGCCAAGGGACAAACCAAAGCCAGTGTCCTCAACGGCTGGCTGCTGCGACGCATCGGCGCCTGCCTTGAGATCAGCAATGGATCAGGCGATCGTCTTCAACTGCGCAACGCCGTGAACCTGTCAGGTCTCACCCTCCAGTTCACAGGCCCAGGCGAACTGAATGGCCGCCAACCACTGCTGAAATTCCGCTTTGAGCAAGTGGAACTGCTGCTCGGCCGCTTGACGCTGTTGAAGCGTGAATTGCCATCACCGGAAAAAGGTCGGGAGCCGTTTTTTGCCCTGATTAGCCGCAGCCAAGAGGGGTGGTTGGTTGCACGAGGCCGGGGCGGAGGGTTGGCCTTGTGGACCCTCAGGGATTCAGACGCTGCTCGGACCAGCCATCTTGAGCGGTCCAGCAACGGCGAAGGTGGGGATGGGGCTTGAGGTCGAGCTGCTCCACACGATCCAGGGCAATGCGCATGATCAGCAGATGATCGGAGATCGGCTCGTCATCGGCAACTTCTTGCGGCCAAGGCCCTTGCGAATGAAAGGGTTGACCAGGAGACGGCCAGGCCCAGACCATGCGACCGGACGGTGACAGGCGTTGCCAATGATCGAGCAACGTCTCCGGTTCCTGCTCAGCACTGACCAGAACCGCCGTGCCACGCAGACGAAACTGCTCTCTAGCCTTGCGGAACAGCCAGCAGAGTTCAACCCTCGGCTGACTCAGCAGCTCAGAAGGCTTATCACTGCGCACGTCGGTGAGCAGCTCCAGTTCTCCTGCAGAACTCCAACCTCGAAACACCAGGGTGCGCACGCGGGGCGTCCCGTCTGATGCAGCAGTGGCCAGCTGCAGCCAGGTGGCTCCAGGTGATCGTCCCTCACGTTGACGAGCTCCACGCACGACTGCGCGCCAGGGAGGCAGACTCATCACAGTGTCCTGATCAATCGGCATCATTCAGCCAGGGATCGAGAAATGCAAGTGGGCGCTGCATTGTTGCCGAAAATCCAAGGATGCCACGATCGCGGTAGACGTAGAGGAGGGAATCGTCGCTATCCAGCAGGAAGGTACCGCCGCGCTGCGTGATGAAGCGATCATCCGGCACGTACGTGCTCCAGTGACGGAGCACCTCATTCATGTTGCGCAGGCGAACCGTGGCCAGCTCAAATGGGCGCTGGAAACCCTCGCCGCCAGCCCGCCGGAACAGAGCGGCAGGAATCGGAGGCAGAACTCCTGTCGACACGGTTTCATCAGCATCAAAGCGTTGAGCCGCTGAACGGTCGCCGGTGTAGCCACGCAACACCTCGGCCAGAGTTCCTGGGGAACCAACGCCGGCACACATCAGCAGAAGCGATGGCCAGGGCCCTCCTGGAGCCTGAAGACCGGGAGATAGGCCAAGAGCCTGATGCAACTGGGAATCAGGCTCCACCTGAAGCAACTCCTGCGGCATCCCCGTAAACGAGCAGAAGCGCTCTGCCCCTGCCTGATCGCCAATCGCAATGGCGAGGGGGCGAATCCCTGCCTGTTCGAGCCTGGGCAGCGCAGGGACTAACGCCTGGGCATATTCCATCGAATCAAAGTCACCAAGCTGTGTCAGCAGCAGAATCAGACGCTTGAAGCCCTGATCATGGACTTGACTCTCTGCAATACGTTCCAACAGTGCTTCTGGTGCTTTCATGAAAGGGCTGTCAACAGTGCCTCGTAGAGGTCCGACCTGCATGACAGCATGGTCTGTTTGGCCCGCAAACGGTGAGCGATGACTCCCACTCTCCGACGAGTGGAGCTTGCCGACAAGCCGTGCTCTGTGCAGCGTGGGGACAGCACAGACAAGTCTGACCATGGGACGGGTCCAGAGGTTGGCAGCTCAGCGGCAGGTCACGCCCTACGAGCTGTCGCGCAACATCCTTCAGGAAGCTGGTTACGGAATCACGCGCAGGGAATCGAAGACCCCTGCAGGGCATCGAGGCTATGACGTGGTCTTCCCCTGCACGATTGATGGACAGCCACATCAGAAAATGATGCGACGAACATGGCTGATCGAACTGGCTGAACTGGTTCTAGAAGGATTCAAGCCAGAGGAGATTGCCGTCAACTATTTCAAACGAGAATTTGACTCATAAAACGAGATTGACTCATACCCCTCCCACGACATTGTTCAATTCAACCAGCGAGCAAGACAAACCTCATAATCATTCATGGAGGCATGATTTCAACGATCCCAAGCTAATATAAAAAGTGTTCGTACCACAAAAACTATCGAGAGCGATAAGCTATAGAAGACAATTAATTTTCAGAAACAATCAACTAAAGGGAAGTCCCATTACAGAGCCTTACAGCGACAGCACGTTTTTCTGAAAAAGACATTTTCTCTACATTGCTTTCTCGAATCACTTCATCAACGCAGTGATTGAAATAGCGCGCTTGATTCGCCATTGGAGAAATCTGAATTGCTCCATAGATCACAGCAAAGATGAAGAGCACTGGGTAAAGGTGTGCGTTGATCAGCTCACGTGCTTGTGACATTGATGAATCCATCACTAACTGCGCAGTAGCAACGAACACACCAACGCGTCAAGCAAAATAAACACCTTACACAGCCTGAAAGCCGAGGCCTAAGAAGGAATAACGTTGCAGCCGCCCCCCCCCCAAAACAGTCATCAGCTCTTGTCAAAGAGGGCAATCAACACGCCGGGCAAAACAGTCAAATCACAACATCAACACAGGAGTGATCTATCACTGTCAAGCCAAGTCCCCGAAAGCCGTCTGAGCTACTTCGATTCACCAATGTGAGCAAATGGGCAACCGAGTCTCATCTCCCTTGTCTCTGGACATGAAAACGGCTTTGATAACAATGTGTCACCCGGGAGCCCCCGCCGTGATCGGTCAAACCAGGATTTACTGTCACCAGGGACAAGAGTTTCGCCTTGTTGAGGTTCCATCTCAGGAGGCACCAGTGCAGATCCAGGAACTCACGGATCAAGGCTGGGAAATTGAGGCTGAAATCCCTGTTTGAATGGCTGCAAAAGATCGGAGACACTCACTTCAGAGTGTCAACTCCGAAAGCCAGCCCCCAAAACCAGACCTCGGAGCTGCCGTGATCAGCGGGGCTGGCTTTGGTCATCGTCGTCAAACTTCTGTACCGCCGAATCAATCAATCCCCTGGTATCGGTGTTCAAGGAAGCCACAACAAAAAACACCAGGGACAGCACCCCTGCGGCAACAATCACAACGACACTGAGATTGCTCATCTCAAGATTGCCGTAACGGAACGCGAGATAGATCATCGTGGGCGAACAGCTCGAACCCGATGGGCTCAAGCCCATTCTCTGGATCATCAATGTACGCGTGAACCGAAACGAACCGCTTCCCACAGAGGCAGGAGCACGGCCAAGCCACGCGTTGACACATCTGTACTACTCCACTAGAACAGGTGTATCAGCAGAGGATCCATGGCTCCGAGCTCCCCCTATGCACCGTTCAAGGCTGAGGAGTGGATGCGTGCGTCCCTGATCACCCCACGCAAACGATGCCAAGCCATGGTTGGATCCAGGATCCCAGCACCCAGGACACGAAACGGTTCCATGCCGACGAAAAAAGCTGGAAATGCGAGCCGAGGGTGTTCGTGGATTCAGGGCGACCTTTTCCAAACCAAGCACCATTGCTGAGCACACGCGTTCATCTGAGCCAGCACACTGCTGAACGCCTCTGGGGTGAACTCCTGCGCGTTGGTTGGATCCCATGTAGGCCTCAGTGGGCCGCTGACGCTGAATTCTGAGCAGTGAATCCTTGCCTGACACAGCGGTGTGGTCAGCCGAACTGGTAATGCTTACGAACGGGTTGATGAACCTGCCAGGTGCATGACAGTCCTGCTGGAAATTCAACAAGGTCACCAGCACCGAATCGAACCGGCTCACCGTTTTCAGGTGTCACCGTGACTTCACCCTCCAGCAGCAGACAGGTTTCCCGCTGGTCGTAATGCCAGGGGAACGAGCTGATTTCACAGGCCCAGACCGGCCAGTCGCGAACGCCAAGGGCCAGGATCACACTCTCCGGGCAGTTGGAGGTCACACAGATCATCGCGGGGTCGGTCGCGGCATCAGCAAACCATGATTACTCGGCGCCGGCCCCAGGCATCGAGCCTTGGCAATAGAACGCGTGATTGGCCAGCGATGATCGCTGCTGTGATCAAGTCTCTGCAAAAGCAGCCCATGATCGACTCTGGCGACTACGGCTATCCACCAAGCACCCGAAGACATGACTACGTACTCGTTTTGCTGCAGCTGCTCTGGCGCATGCGCTTTGACCTGCTGGTGCTGCTGTTGATCACTGTTCTCGTCCATCAGAACTGGATCCCCCGCAACTGGACCGCCAATGAAAGCGTGGTGCGGATTATGGGCATCGCCGCATCGATTTTTCTGGGCTTTCGCAACACCCAGGCGATCGGACGCTGGTGGGAAGCCAGGAAACTCTGGGGCAGCGTTGTCAATGTGAGCCGAAGCTGGGCAGACTCATTGCGGGCCCATCTCGATAGCAGCAGGCCGCCCGGACGTCAGGAACGTAAGTTATTGCGTTTGCAGGTTGCCATCATCTGGCAACTGAACTTTCAACTGCGCAACTTCTGGCAGCGAGACCTAAGGGAGATGCAAGATCAATTGCTGCAAGATCTGAAGTTGCCCAGTACCACCAACCTGCGCCAGCTGGGACAGCTGAGGGGGGTGTGGATCGGGGATCTGCATCGCCAAGGATTGACCGATGGATTCGGACGTCTACAGCTGATGCAAGTCGGCAACGCCTGCACCGATGCCATTGGTGGCTTGGAGCGAATCCGCAACACACCACTTCCAGCGTCTTACGCGGTTTTCGTCAGACTTCTGAATTGGTTATTCGTTCTGTTGCTGCTGTTGTACTTCCACGACCTGGGTCCTGACTCACAAAGTCGTTTTGGAAGTGTGGTGATCGTGGTGCTGTTCCTGATGGCGGAACGGATCGGTGCCTATGTGGAGGGTCCGTTTGACGCAGATTGCAGCAGCTTTTCCCTGCCCCTGGACAGCATCTGCCTCACGATCAGTCATGACCTGCTCGATCATGCGACCGATCACGTGCAACACCTCAAATCGGATGATCCCGTGCGCTGGACCTGAGCAGAACAGGGCAAGGTGGAAAACCACAGTTATGGTGCTCCCAGATATTGATTGCTGAATTCCCAGGCCACAGAACAGCGATACTGATAATTCAGGCCAGCGATGCCAATCCTTTTGCAGGTTGCATCGGTGATTGCCGCCCCTTCCGGAACTTTTGACAGCAATTTGTTCAGCGTCACCTCTCTGTTTCTTCCGCTACCAGAGATGGACAAATCAGTTGCAATCGCACCAGAACCAAAACCAAACAGAAGGAAGCTCAGCAGAATTGCACTTAGGATTCTCATGACCAACAGGACTGCTTTCCAAGAAATAGCCACACAGAGAAACATTGACCTGATGCTTGACACATCCTGATCAGGATTGGATTGCGCCTAGACAAGCCGATCATTGAACGTTGCTGCTCCTGTCTTGATCACTGCCCATGACTTGGATCAGGGAATGTTCGTCAGTGGGAGCTCATAAGATGAATGAAAGCCTGGACTTTTGATCAGCATGCCTTCCATTCTGGTTCAAATCACCATCCCGTTCGTTCTGGCCCTGTTCCATTTTGTTGGCCCCTTGCCCACCGACCTGGGTACTGATGCAGGACACCTGAGTCCTTGCCCAGGCCCTGAGCACTGTGCAAGCACCGTATGGAAGGTTGCCGATTCCTCCGCAGCGCTGAAACAGCTCTCTGAACGGATCGAGAACTCTCCACGCACCGAGATTATCGAACAGAGCACCAACTACCTGCATGCCACCTACAGCAGCAGGATCTTTGGTTTCGTCGATGACGTTGAACTTCATACCAACGATACGGTCACTCTGGAGGCACGCTCCATCTCGCGCCTCGGAGAGTCCGACCTCGGCGTAAATGCACAACGCCTGGAGAGCCTCTCCAAGACGGTTGAAACATCGGAAGCTTGAAAAAATAGTCTCTGTCGAGCAATCAATGCTCTAAACCTCACCAGCAAATCAACTGCCGGCACGAACGCATCCTGCTCATTGATGAAAGCCTGAATCTCCAATAGTTCAAGCTGAGATGATTCCAACGTCTCGCGCATAGGTCACAGTGCTCTAAGCATTGACACCAGTCTCAGCTTTATTGGTGGTCGGATCTATTGGAGAACCTGAACTTATCAGCTCAGCATCGATCAACATCAACAGAGTGCGTTGCTCAAAAGGGTTTCAACCTAATACAAACAGCTACACATTAATATTTCGCCTGACTCAATAAAGAATTATTCTGATTTACAGCTTGCCTGGAAGTGCATTGCTATTGAATAAAAAAGCAGATTTGACCGTGCCGTCACGCTTACCTTCTCGTCGCACATTTCTTCGCAATTCAATTGCCGGCATGGCATCGGTGCCATTTCTTACAGAACATTGGTCTCACGCAAGATCCACTCAAAATACACGTCAGAAAAAAATTGACCGCCAGAAGGTACTTGTTTTAGGAGCAGGCATGTCTGGATTGACAGCTGCCTTGGCACTACACAGAGCAGGGCATGACGTGAAAGTCATTGAATATCAAGATCGTGTTGGAGGTCGCTTACTATCCATACCTTTGAAAGGCGGACAATTTTCAGAAGCTGGCGGAGGACATTTTCGCTCAAATATGCCCTACGTTCTAAAATACATCGAGCATTTTAAGCTACCTCTTCTTAGCCTCAATGATGGCCTTCCACGCTATTTGTATGACGGCAAAACAGCAGAATCCGCTTCATTATTCAATTGGCCATTTGATTTAAACAAAAAAGAAAGAAACGTGACTGTTTCCTCTACCTTAAATCATTACCTGTTTTTAAATGGTCTGGATACTGATACCGTCCTTGCCGCTGAATGGCCTGATTTTGATACACGCAAACGGCTTGACAAGCTAACAATCGGAGAGATGCTCAAGCAAGTCGGAGCTTCGGATGCGTTTCTCAAGGTTCTCGACGCCCACGGGGGAACATTTACATCAAGCTCGCCCGCTTTAAGCACGATTCCTGACTTAGCTTACCATTTTGGTGATCAGAATCTTTTTCGCATAAAAGGTGGCAACGATCAATTACCAAAAGCACTAGCTCGAGAGCTTGAAGGGCACATTATTCTTAATTCTCCGGTGGTGGAGATCAGCCAATCCACCAACAAAGTAAACATCCGGGTTGCTGATGGACGTGAGTGGTCTGCAGATCACTTGATAACCACGATTCCATTTACAGTCTTAAAAGACGTTAAAGTGACCCCGAACTGGTCCTCAAGAAAAAGCAAGATGTTTAATGAAATGGAGTGGGATAAAACAGTAAAAGTAGTTGTTCAAACTAAAACGCCAAAATGGCTTAGCCATCATATTCACGGCTGGCCCCTTGCTGGCTCTGATCAACCATGGGAAAGAGTAATTGATATCACGGGCAACGAAGAAGGTGGTTACGGTAATACTTTTTTCTATCTTAATGGTGCAAACGCCGAGCGACTTCTCGCAAGACCACGTGCCATTCGTGCGCAGGAAATAGTTGATATGTTCAGAAAGGATATGCCTGATTTGTTTGATCAAGTAGAAATGATCAAGGAGTTTGCCTGGTCTGAGCAACCTTGGGTCAGAGGTTCCTTTGGCAGCCCTCCTGTTGGGGGAGCTTGGATGATCAACGAATGGGAAAAAGCAGAAGGCCGAATTTATTTTGCCGGCGATTTCACCACGATGAAGAGTGGATGGGTGGAGGGTGCAATTGAATCTGGATTACGAGCCGCGCGTCAAATCGATCCACAGGCAAAACCTGAGGCAGACCCATATTCTTGGCTAAGAACAAACGCGGAAGCCTGTTGAATGGGGGAGCAAAAGTTGTACGGAGAGAGTATGAGGATATTGCATAAACTGCATGATCTCCTATCCATTACGGACGCTCTCAATCCCTGACTCTCGTCGTACAACAAAACATATTGACCCTCCAAGAACACACGCCGATATTGACTTTATTCACCATACATTTCGATAATAGATATTACAACTGGGTGCCTGGTGAGTGGAACAGGTGTTGACTGAAATCAAACCCTGAGCAGACTCAATTCACATTCACTGTCAGTGCTCTCTAAGCGATGACAGCAATGTACTGCTCGACAGAGACAGCTCACTGCCTTGAATCCCTCCAGCCTTCGCAGATTCATCTTCACTCTGATCACCGGATACTTGGCGATCTTTGGAGTTCAGCAAATTCCCTACGAGTTTGAGAATCAGTGGCTTGTTCTGATCCCAGTCCTGATCGTTGTTTATATCATCACCGTGTGGCTGGATGGGATCTTTTTCAAAGATTCTGCTGTGACCACGACAACTGAGCCCAGAACAAAGAAAGTTCAAAAGCAATCATCGAACAAGGGTTTTGGCCAATAACCAGCCAACACTCACAACGGAACGTCAACCAGCTTGGTCTTGCCAATCAATGGCGATTGTGTGTCCATGCATACGACCGCATTCCGACAATGAGGAGAAGGTTGATCTGCGTCTAAGCCATGGGTGGCACGACGAGAAAACTCAGGGGCAGAGCTGGCACTCTGCCTCTTTTTCATGGGCGGCAAGCATAAACATCCAGAACCCGACCGAGATCGGTACTCCGGGTTCCAACCCGATGACAATGGGCCTCGGCGGGTGGAGTTCTTAAACCCACGTGAATCGTGAAATCGGCATTCACTCCACTCGCCAAAACAAAGAGACAGGTGGCCAGGCAAAGCAGTGCTGCGATCCACTTTGGCATTGCCTTGAATCAAAGCACTCGATTCTGCCCACTGTCGCCCACTCCCGGAGCGTCAGGTGAAAGCTCGTGGGGTTCAAACACCATGGAGAGTGCATTGAAAAGCCCCCGGTCTCGCCTCCGAGGGCTGATTGAGCACCCTGCACCCCATCACCTTGACGCATCAACACGAGGCTTAGATCCCCCGAAATGGGGATCTTGCCCAAAGATGATCAGAAGCTTTTCTGAAGCCACTTGACCCCACAACGCTTCGCGCACTAGTGCAGATGCACTAGCTGCCAAGTGATCCGTGGATGAATGGGACTACGTTGATGAAGGAGGGCTTCAGAACTGGAAGGGAGCCCGAATCTGCCTCACCTGTCAGCACTTCACCTACGGAGTAGATGCTCACTGCCGCAAGAAGGTGGCCTGCAAGCTCAGACAATAGCTGCTCCACCAGGGACACCACCTGACTAAACGCTGCCAACACTGGTGTCCAACCTGGCAAGACCAGGCTGGCTTGTGTCCAGAGTACGGCTGATCACAAATGGAAAATCACGTACCTCCAACGCTTCAATGATCAGGATCGAAACATTGGGTGATCCTCAAAGTGAATCAAGCCATTGCTGAAGTCTGATCTGAATGGCAACGCAACCAATCCAGATCACTAGTGATAATCGACGAAAACGCTTATCAGGAACCCGTTGCAGCCTTGAAAAGGCAAGAAGGAAGAGGCTTGAGCTCACCGGCAGGCATAAACAGAACAATTCGCCTTAGCCAATGGCTTGGTCTGAGTGACCATTTGGGTCAAACGACGACGCAGGGCCACACAGTCTTGGCACTGGCACGGCTCATCATCATGAACACTGGCATGAATCCGGACAGGCTGAAATCGGCTGCGCATGGGAAACGACCTTTTCTCTGTTGTGACGCGCTCTACGGCATCCGGCCAGCACTTATCACAAACCTGTGATTCTTATGCATGAACCGACGACGTGTAGGGGCCCATCAGAGGAGAGTCGCCATTCAGGACGCGATCAACTCGGCCAGATCTAGACCGCTCTGGAGGGCCCCCTCCGCCATGCCAAAACCAGATCCCGCAATCCAGTCGCCACAAAAACCCACACGGACTCGTCTGCACCACTGCAGTGCATTTGGCATTCCTTGGTCCAAGGGTTGTGCAGCTCCCCAGCGCATTACACCAAGTGAATGAGCGTTGGAGACCAACCCCTGTAGTGATGGCCAGGGCTGCAGAATCTCTGGCAACAGGCTCAGCAATCGCTGTTCCTGAACAGTCATCAACTGTGGCTGTGTTTCGGGTGTGATCAACGCACCATCATCAAGGCCATGCATCACCAGGCCAAGACCACCCTGTTGCTGTCGCTGAAGCACAATGCGTTCCACTCCGAATTGCTGCTGAGCGCGAGGCGTTAGCCAGATCTGCCGAGGCAATGAATCGGAATCCATCGCTGGAAACTGAACCATCAGATTCCAACGGATGCTCGCGTTGAGGTTGGCAATCCAGGCGAGTGCTTCATCAAGTACAGAATCGTGCCCCTCAGGGACAGCCTCACGCAGGGGCACATCTCTCCAACCAAGCATCGCTAACGAACGAGGATGTGCGAGGAGCGTTCCGCTCAGGATGAGTCCCCGGCCTCGAAGCCCACCCGGAAACACCCAGCGCTCATCAACCCTGGAGAGTGTCTGAATCCGCTCTCCAAAACGGGCGTCGACAGAATTTCCGCCATCAGAAAGCAACGTCTCCACCACGGTTGCCATCGTGGGGATGCCTCGCCAGCGCGGCCCTCGCAGCAGAGGGTGATCAGGAGGCGCAACAACGGCACCAAGATGGTCCAGGCCAACGACTGGATCGCGGTCAACGCGAACAACGCCACGTTGCTCAAGCGATGTCATCAACTCCCGCAGCTGCCCACAAGGCTCGGACTGAAAGCTCAGGGTCGGAGTTCCATGATCCAGTCGCCATAGAGGGGAGTCGCGTCGTCGCCTAGTCGCCGAGCGTCCTCCAGGTCCCCGACCAGCTTCCAAAATCTGAATAGTGCCGCACCAGCCCTTGCTCTTCAGAGCTGCCACCAACGCGCAACCGGAAAGCCCAGCACCGATCACAACAAGATCAACATCCCTGCCAGGCATGGAAACCAATGAAAACGTTTTGATTCTGAACGAGACAACAAAAAAAGACGGGTGGCGACCCGTCTTGACTCTCCCTAAGCGCTTCCCGGAGCAGAACTCCGTGCTCACCACTTATCGCGTAGATAGGGCACTGACGCCGTAGGAATCGATACTCAAATCATTGAACACAAAGCATCAAATTGAAAGCCTTGAAGCAAGCACAGTGCAGGCGCCTGAGATCGCAAAAGAAAACCGCAACAGCAACCAGACTGAAAGCAGCACCAGCACTAACAGCGCAGCCACCGCTTGAACCACGATCATCGACAGTGACTTGCCCGAAAGATGCTCTCTCGTGATCAGTCACTGCAGAGGCGGATTGAAGATGCAGAAATGCAATACCGATAGGGAGACGCTGATTAACAGGATCGCCTGAAAAGATCAGCCTCTTCAAAGAGCATGCGATCAAGACGGATGAACTTCCATATCCATGTTGATGCGTGCAAGTATAGAATTGATACGTTGAGCAAAGCGTGACCAAGCCTCAGTGAAAATCCTTCTCAAGGAGAGCTTCGACGAATGGCAGAAGATGATCAACCAATCAGATTGGGGGCACAAAATTTTAATCTGCTGCGGTCATAAACCAACAGCTATTTCCATAGCAACGCTGTTTGCCATTGACCCAGAATCCAAGACAGATCACTTGATCGGTGTCTGCACCTCTCAGAGCGAATGCCTTGAACTAATTCAACAATCCCACGATCCATTGTTGATCTTCATCAGCGGGCGATTGGACGACGGGTCAGGCATCAGTCTGATCAACGCCATCCACGATCAAGCCCTGAGCGCATCAGGCGAAGACCACATCACCGTCCTGACATTGAATACGGTCAATCCATTATCGCTCAAGGAAGCGATAAACTCAAGCGCAAATATTATCCTAACCCATCGCGGATTTGAAACACTTACAATTTATCACGTGCTTCATTCAGTCAAGGAGAAAATTAATTACGTTGACCCCTTGATTCACCACATTCTGGATCCCAGCCATCTGAGAAAGAGCAATCTTCTATCCAAGCGAGAGCTTAATGTTCTCGAATTAGTTTGCGACGGCATGACCAATCATGAAATCGGGAGTGAATTGCACATTGCAGATGTCACAGCACGACAACACGTGCAGGCAGTCATTAGAAAACTCCACGCAAGGAACAGAACAGATAGCGCCGTCAAAGCCATCAGAGAAGGATTGGTTGAATAATTGAAGTTCAACTCACAAAATCTGAGTCAAAAACGCTTGAAAGGTGATTAATGTCATATCGACCACAACAAAACGCTTTAAATCGATACCAACTACTTTTAAACAAAATATTAAAAACAAATTTGAAACCCCTGGCACGTTTTTCCATCCAATAATCCTCACATATTCAAAAAAAAGCCTCAACAAACTCTAGGTTCAAAATGATCGCAAGTTACTCATAACAATGAAAATGACAACTATGAACCAGCCTCAAGATTCTGAGCAGACGTCATCCTTCGCTCTTCGCTCGCCAAAAAGTCAGACCACATACCAACAAGAAAACTCAGTGTCGACAACGCACGAACCTGCTCCTGGGAACCAGGCCTGGTGTATTTGAAATCCATGAACATTTGATCAGCAACAGACTGCTGCTCTTTACAGCGTGAATCAATCGACATCAATCAGCCCCTTGCCTGAACGGAAGGCAGATCAGTGGACTGTGCCAGCACATCAATCACACTTGACGTCATTCCAGCGCCAGAAGCGACGAACACGTCATAGGCCTTCAAGCAGTCAATCATCGATAAGGCTATTAACTTCTGTAAAGAACTTTAGTCCATTTGTAAAGCTGTGTAACTAGGTGGTTTTGCTCCTCTTCTACACCCGGCGGCAGGGGGCGTCGGGGCCACTTCTGCCATCCCCCCCCCCTAAACAGATCAGGTCTTAGGGGCGAGGACTGATGCTGAGCTTTGTGGCTAGGTTTCGTGCTCGCATCTATCGGATATGACGCGCACGATTGCCATAAGCGGTGCCTCGGGCAAAACAGGCTTCCGTGTTGCCGAAGAAGTTCTGGCTGCGGGCGATCAGGCCAGGCTGCTCCTGCGCCCTGAATCCCAGATTCCAGCATCACTAGCAGGCTGTGAGCAGCACCGGCTCAGCCTGATGGATGCCAACGCCTTGGACAACTCTCTACGCGGAGTAGATGCTCTGGTGATCGCGACAGGAGCCCGCCCATCCGTTGACCTGACGGGGCCGATGAAAGTCGATGCTTGGGGCGTCGAACGCCAGATCGAGAGCTGCAAGCGTGTTGGCGTCAACCGGGTAGTCCTGGTGAGTTCCTTATGCGCAGGGCGTTGGAAACACCCTCTCAACCTGTTTGGATTGATCCTGGTTTGGAAGCGTGTGGGTGAACGCAATCTGGAGAACAGCGGGCTCGACTGGACAGTGATCAGACCCGGTGGGCTGAACGAGCGCGAAGAAGACCTGGAAGGGGAGGGCGTGGTTTGGACTGGAGCTGACCAGCAGGAAAGCGATTCAATTCCTCGCCGTCTGGTTGCACGCTGCTGCCTCGAAGCCTTGAACACCTCCGATTCAATCGGCAAAATCCTTGAGGTCACTAGCTCAAAGCAACAACCTGTGGTGAGCTTGCAGGAAGCGATTACCAGCTGCTGAGCCTTCGGATTCAACCCAACCCCGATAGGGGCCAGGCTGCAGAACGCAAGGCATGATCATGATCTTCACCTTCGTCGAGTAGATCTGTGCCCTGGAAGCCAGCAGAAGCCTGGACCAGCCTCACCCCTAGAGCAGGACGACGTCACTTCCGTTTGATTTTGCAAGGGGGGCGCGGTGCTGAACGCTGGGTGGAGCTGGCTTCACTGCTGGATCCGCAGGTGCGACTTAGGGAGAGCTGGAAGCAGCTTCAGGACAAATCGCAATGGCAGAGCGGCTGGCAGCCCATTCCCTCTAATGACTCAGACGGAGTCTGAAACCAAGGGTTTGGTGGCAATCACAGCGAAAAAAGGATCTCCCTTGGCACCGACCCAACCAAGAGGGCCCGTTTGCTGCGTCTGTTCAGCAACAAGCTCAGGCTTGGGCCATCCCTGAGCCATCATCACCTCCGCCACGTAGCGCAGATGATCGCCGTCACCGCCATCGGTCCAGATCTGAGGTGCCTTCGTGAAAAACATGCGATTACTGAAAGCGCAGATGACCTGCCCCCTTGGTCGGGTGATGCGCAGCAGCTCAGCGGCCACCGCTTCGGGCTGCTGCAGATACTGCCAGCCGGCCACGATCAACGTGCAGTCAACACTGGTGTCGTCGAGCGGCAGTATCTGATCACGGTTGAGGTTCTGCACCCAGTGACGGTCGAGTCGCGGATTGGCCTGTAACTCCTCAGCATTCAGGCCATGACCGATCACCTGCTCGTAGCGCTGTTGCTCCGGCAGGTGACTGACCCAGCTGCTCATCAGATCCAGCACAACGGCACAACTGGGAATGCGCTCGCTGTAGAGCTGCGTCAAGCGCAAGCGGAACGCTGCATCGAGATGCTGAACAAAACGGGGATCGCTGTAGAACAGCGCATCATCGCTGTCATCGAGCTTGAAGCGCTCATTGTCGTTCAAGACCTGCACGACCACGGGTAAATCCTTCTGTCCAAGGGAACCGGAACCTAAAGAAACCAGCGACGAAGCGCGTCTCTAGAGGCTCACCAACACGCAGCTGGTACAGGTTTGTTGTTGATTAAAGAGACAGGCTCTCCAGCAGTTGCTTCTGAGACCGCTGTCCAGTGATCGCATGGGCGGCCATCGCTCCACTGGCGGCGACAGGCGGAATACCAATACCGGGGAAGGTGCTAGCACCGCACTGAAGAAAACCTTGCAGGGGTGTCTGCACACCCGGGAACAAACCTTTAGCAGCCGACAGCGCTGGTCCATAACTGCCCTCATGCACTGACAGGAAATGACGGTGGGTCAGAGGCGTCCCCTCCATCACGATTCGGCAGCGACTGCGCAGATCTGGGATGCGCTGCTCAAGCACCTGCCAAAACACCGAACAACGCTGCTCACGCTGCTGGTCATAAGCAGACGTGGACCGTTCCAAACCACGCCAATGAAACCAAGGTTCATTGGCCGGTGTATAGGCATGCAGAACGTGCTGACCAGGAGGAGCCATCGATGGATCCAACGCCGAAGGAATCGACACCACCACGGCATTGCGTTCGGCATCAATCCCCCGTGTCCAGTCTCCAACCCACACCGTGTGAATGGGCAGATCCTCCAGGCCAGTGGCATCAAAGCCCAGATGCAGATGAAGAAAGGAGGCGCAGGCGGGAGTCTCCAAACGTTGACGGCGCCAGGAGGGTGATGTTGCTTCAGGCAACAGCTTTGCCGTACTCCAGGCATCAGCATTGCTGACCACATAATCCGCAGCGAACTGTTCACCGTTGACCAGTTGGACGCCGACAGCCCGATCACCATCCAGCAAAACTCTCTTCACACGGGCGCCAAGGCGCAGGCAGCCGCCATGTTTCTCAAGTCCACGCACCAGAGCCTGCACAACAGAAGCACTCCCGCCCTTAGGAAAATCGAGGCAGGCCTCAGGTTCAAACCATTCACCGAACAGTGTTGCCATCGCAGCCGCATTGGTATCGGCCATGGGCATTCCACTGATCAGAAAGCAGAGCAGATCAACCCAATGGCGGAGGAAGGGATCCTGAAGGTGGCGGTCCACCAACGGACCGAAGGCTCCGCTGAGATGGCGCAGTGCCGGCAGGTGGGGGAGCAAGCGACCGCTGCGTCGCAGGAGTGGTCCAAGACCATCGAGTCCACCCGGCGGTAGTGCCAACAGCGGCAGTGCGTCCGCCGCCGCTGCGATGGGCTGCAACACTTCAGCGAAACGACGCCACTCCTCAACCACCGCCGTTCCACGCAGATCAGCGACAACCTGTTCGAAGCCATCAGCGCCAACCCCGATGCGCAGATGCCCTTCAGGAAACAGCACATCCCAGTCCCGATAGGGAATCACATCCAGAGGTTCATCCAAGGCCTTGAGAATCTGAGCCAACGGGTTGCTACTTGGCCATCGGCCCAGTCCGCTCCAGAGAGAAGGGCCTGATTCGAAATGATATCCCTGCCGCTCAAAGCCATGAGCAGCACCACCCGGATGGCCATGAGCTTCGAGAACCATCACCTCGTGACCGGCCCTGGCACACAAGGCAGCACAACAAAGACCACCGATACCGCTGCCGATCACGATCACCTCACACTTGGTGGTCATGGTGTGATCCGCTCGGTGACTGGTCAGTTCATAGCGGGTCGGAGCTGAATTCCGACACATGAACACTGGCTGTCATCAATAAAGCCAACCGGGATCAGCCAAAAACTGCTTCAGTGATCGCAGAGAACGTGTTGAAGCATTGATCGCTCTGCCACTGATTCTGCTCGGCTTGGCCTGGCTTCAGGAACTGGTTGATCAATTGTTTTTCGGCGGTCGCTGGAACCTGGCAATGGGGCCTGGAACACCCTGGTGGACCTTATTCACAGCACCATTTAGCCACCAAGGTTTAGGCCATCTCATCACCAATAGCCTGGTGTTCCTTCCGCTCAGCTATCTGGTGCTAGCAAGGAGCCAGAAGGCCTATCTGAGCGTTTGGATCGCAGTGTTTGTGCTGGAGATTCCGATCTGGTTGTTCTGGCCGGTAGGCGCCCATGGATTATCGGGTGTGGTGTACGGACTACTGGGCTATTTGGTGCTGATCGGTTGTCTGGAAAGGCGACCTTTATCAATTTTGCTGAGCATCATTGCCCTGCTGCTCTACGGAAGCGCCTTACCAGGATTACTCCCGTGGGCATCTCCCGCTGGAGTGAGCTGGATCGGACATGCATCCGGCTTCGTAGCCGGATTAATGGCCGCGCTTGCGGTCTATCGAGCACCAGCTCAGCTGGATGTCTGATCTCCATCTGCGCCGTCTTCAGCAGCCTGGATTTTGAACAGAAAGCGACTGGAAAGACGAACCGCAAGAACGGAGGCAGCAGCTCCGTAACCGATAAAAGTGGCGGCCTGACCAAAGCTCCCTTCTTGATAAAGATCTGCGTGGAGAAGCAACCAGTCCACGAGTGAGGAAGCCGTGCCCCAAACCACGACCCAGACCGAGACGTAAATCACTCCCCTGGAGGTGTTATTCAAGACGAGAGAGCATGCGCTGGGTCAACGCTAAGCGAACCTCAGTCACGTCTCAGCCAGGAATCGGCCCCCGCGAACCAATCACCGAGGTCATCAGCCTCGGGGCTCTGCAGCTGGTCAGGTTCTGCACTGCCGAGATCAAGACCATCGAGAAGGCAGTCGATACCTTCAAGAGGGCCTGCTGCAAGTTGTTGTCGGCGTGCACGACGAAGCCATGATGAAACCGTGCGATCTCGATCGGCGAATTTCTGGAGGTAAACACGATCCGACAGACTGACACTGGAACCCTCAGCCATTCGCCGCAGGATTGACTGCAGTTTTAGACGGGTGCTGGTGGTGAGCATGGACCGAACGCTCCGAACTGGCGACGTTATGGCTTGTCATAGCGACAACAATGCCAACGATCAAATCTATTTGCGCAAACAGACAAGACAACAACCAATGGCTACAACCATGTCAGTGATGAACCATTCGAGGAGAGTCAATGAGTGATCAGGAACAACAAAGGCCTGTCGTGATCCAACAAGGGGGCAACGGGATCGGTCTTGTTCTTGCTGCATTGATCGTGGGTGGTGCCATTGTCTATGCCGTCAACATTTGGTCCAATACTCAGCAACAGAAGCTCAGAGTGCCCGCAGAAGCGATCCAGAAAGGCGTTGAATCTGTCAAGGAAGCGATCAAACCAGGGTCTTGAACGAGGCTCATTGAGCAGGTGCTTAGGAGAAAACATGCAGACAATGCAAAAAGCCATGCAATAAAAAGTTCTGAAATGATCAAGCCCCTTACATAAAACATCTAATTTCAAATCAGCCATCCGCACATGAAGAGATTTGTTGCCATCGTTCTTTCAATCTCAACCCTGTTAGCAGGTTGTACGGCATCGGATCGGTTTGAAGAAAAAACATTTCTGAGCAATGGACCTTACCAACAAGGGACCATCAGTATCGACAGATCAAAACTGCAGACAGTCGTGACATGGTGCAGCCCAACTCTTCTGCAAATGGCGGTTTACGACAATGTTCAAGAAAGCTACCCCACGGAGTACACGCAATTGAAAGGGAAGGACCATCCTCTACAAATGTCTGTCACTGTTTTTCCACAAGACTTACCGTTCAGCTATGCCGCGGAGTACAGCAAACCAAAAGATGTCACCAGTATCTGCAGTCCTGCAAGCATCCAGACAACCCTAAGCACTGAGACGGGCAATTCACCGACTCTCAATAAAAATCTGGGGCAATCATTTGAGGTAAGAAGCGATAAAATGGTGGCCGTGAAAGTGGACTGCAACGCATGCAAAGCTGGCTATTCAGAACTTGACCACTTCAATGGCCCGGATTATGGAAAGGAAGGAGGAGTAGCATTAATCCCTGCGGGAGAAGCTTCAGACGTGATAGGAGAATGCAAGGACAATATTTTCTCGATTCAGATCAACCCAGCGAATTAATCATAATCCGAGGCAACGATTGAAAGCAATTACTCGCACAACAGATAGCAGTCAGCACCGAAAGACATACAACCCAAAAAATCAACGGCCATCAAAGGCCTTTAACACCTTATCAAGCACAATGATGTTCCGCATGTGCTGAACCTCAGTTAGTCCGTTCACCTTCATAAACTCAGCGAGACGGTCAGGAAAATCTATAATTTCGCGACCGGTATCAACAAATTGACGAAAAGCCTTAAGCAACTCATCCTTATTATCAGCACGCTGAATAGCACAGCAGCACCAATTGATTGCCGCATGTTCCTGAAGCTGATATTCTCGGAGCTGATGCTTTAAGGTATTGATCGTTGCTTTTGTTTTTCTTGCATAAAAAGCCCATGCCAAACTAAGAAAGGCCAGAATAATTGTTTGTACCACGCACGCAAGGCGACTAGATCAAGACTAATCAAGCCGGAACGGAGTGTCAAAACAGATCAGCAGTTCATCAACAGAATCGACAAATCAAACAACGCCTGGGGCACGGAATAAAGACCAGCAACCCAGCATTAATGCCAAGCCAATCAGGTCACAAAAGACATTCAGACCCAGCACAATCTAGACTGTTGTCTTATCAGACTTTAATGTGTAAACTACGAACTAATTCAACATAGCTCTGTGAAATATTTACTTCTGCTTGGCCTACTGTTTGTGATCGCAGTTTTGGGAGCTTATTTGAATGGTCAAACAGATACCCCAACAGAAAACCAGGACAATGTTAGAGGAATCTCTGAGTTGCGATTCACAACTTAGCGACAGCAAGGCCTCAGGCCCTTAGGCCTGAAATCCCATAAGCCAATTTTCTTGCTAACAATTTCCAGCTCTTGTGCGAGGCATGTTCAGGCGTCTTGGGGCATGGAATCGTCTGTTATTGAGCAACGGTTTTCTCTTCAGAGGAAGTCCCATCAATCACCAGTGACTTTTGATTCGACTCTTGCTCTTCAGCCGATTCCTGAAACACGATGTCGATTTCAGCAACCCAAGCAATAATCGCAATTAGACCCACAACGGTGCCGATCCATAAAGCAGTCCGTCGACTCGACATGCGGTTAAAGGCCTAGTGCGTTGAGACTAGTGCCAAAAGACAAGCTGCCAATGCTCGGGACAGGCCTTGTAGCAGTTTGGCCAGGCGTACCAGAGAGAAAAGCCAAGAGGCAGGCTATGGGAGCAAATCAAACCACATAATCAAAACAAAGAAAACAGCCGCAGAAGACAGAGCTGTTGACAAGAATGAAAGCAACAGCGTATCGCTCAATCCATGCTGAACATCATATTCAACAACAGTTGACATGGGCTATTAATGAACCTTCTACTTGAATAGCGGCCAGCGAAAAGTCGAGCCTGAGCACAGACTGAGAAATTAATGAATGTTTTTGATCGGCATTACCTACGATTCACAAGCATAATAGAATAAGCATTAACACATAACAGTTAAACAACGTCCGATGATTCAGAAGAAAATCGATTACAACCTGACTTGGTCAAGGTCAAGGTCAAGGTCAAGGTCAAGCAACAATACAAATGAACAAGGATTCCTGCTGATCGATTATTTGCAATAGACCGCAATCAAACTTCTCTCGAATCAACATAAAGCCTGAAGGCCCTGATCTCACCCACCTTCCATCGATTGTTGATGGCTGTGCTGACGAAAAAGATCACTGGCCTCATCAATCTCAGTGATTTCAGCATTCTTCTCCATGCTTTCGTCTTGACGACGCTGCTGCTGCTCACGCTCCTGTTGCTGCTCTTCCCTGCGAACAGCCCGTGCGTAGGCGTCGCTTGAATCAGAACCGGTTCGGCGCTTTTCCGAGCTCATGAACCCACAGTTCGAAGCTCTGCCAATCTCTCATCCCAGGCACGGCGCTGCAATCATGGCTGTCGACCCCAGGGCGTGATGAACAAGGGCGAAAGAGCCAGAGTGATCCTCGATCGGCTGAACGAGCAGTACCCCGAGACGCCGATTCCCCTGGATCACAGCGATGCCTTCACGCTGCTGATCGCCGTTCTGCTCAGTGCTCAGTGCACCGACAAAAAGGTGAATGAAGTCACTCCAGCCTTGTTTTCTGCTGGGCCAACGCCCGCTGCCATGGCAGCACTCGACGAAACAGAGATCCATAGCCACATCCGTCAGCTGGGACTGGCGAAAACCAAAGCGCGCAATGTGCACAAACTCGCCCACATCCTGGTGAATGTCCACGACGGAGCAGTGCCACAGAGTTTTGAAGAGCTTGAAGCTCTACCGGGTGTCGGTCATAAAACCGCCAGCGTGGTGATGGCGCAGGCCTTCGATGTTCCCGCCTTCCCAGTGGACACTCACATACATCGTCTGGCCCAACGCTGGGGGCTGAGCAAGGGCGACAGCGTTGTGAAAACGGAAGCCGATCTCAAGGCTCTCTTCCCCAGGGAACACTGGAATCGACTGCACCTACAGATCATTTTCTACGGCCGCGAGCACTGCACCGCTCGCGGCTGCGATGGCACGGTCTGCAAGCTGTGTCGAGAGCTCTATCCGAAACGCCGCAAGCCGGTGATTTGGCGTAAACCCTGATGCAGGCCCAACACATCACTCCACCGATCGCCCTCACCATCGCAGGAAGCGATTCAGGAGGAGGTGCCGGGATCCAGGCCGACCTGCGTGCGTTTATGGCTTTCAGAGTTCATGGCTGTAGTGCCCTGACCTGCGTCACTGCGCAAAACACTTGCGGAGTGTCTCGAGTGGATCCAATCCCGCCCGCAGGCCTGGAATCACAGCTGCGAGCCATCCAGAACGACCTACCTGTCGATGCACTGAAAACTGGGATGCTGCTGAATACCGAACTGATTCAAACCACTGCTGAACTACTCCGGCACTGGACCATTCCCAAGGTGATCGACCCTGTGATGGTGAGCCGCACAGGTGCAGTACTGCTTGAAGCTGACGCGATCGCGGCGCTTCGCTACGACCTGCTGCCGCTGGCAACCCTGCTCACCCCGAATCGCCATGAAGCCCGTCTGCTCAGCGGCCATGAGCTGAACAACGACAGTGACACCGAGAAAGCAGCCGCCGTAATCCACGCTCAGGGCCCCGCAGCAGTTCTGATCAAAAGCGGCAGTGATCGATCCATGGGTGGCCGGGATTTGCTGTTTAACGGCCAACCCCACTGGCTTGAAGAAGGAAGGTGGGTGGACACGCCAAATACCCACGGCACAGGCTGCACGCTGTCAGCAGCCATCACCGCAGGACTAGCTCTTGGCAAGGATCTCGACGAGGCGATTGCGCTGGCACGTGCGTACGTCAAACAAGGCCTGATGCAGGCCCTAGCCATCGGACAGGGTCAGGGACCGATCTGCCACTGGGTGGAAATCAGAGACATTAAAGAAAGTGATTGAGAACAAAAGTCAATGTGCTGTTACATTGCTCAACATTCGCATCGGTTCCATGAGTCAGCAGCAGGCAACCAACAAGTGGTTTCAGGATTCAGCCGCCCGCGCCATCCATGAACAACAGCTCGAACAGGTGGAACGTTTCAACGGGCGTGCCGCCATGTTGGGCATCGTGATTGGCGTCTTGACTGAAGCCATCACAGGTCAGGGAATCGTCCATCAGATCGGACTCGGACCACTCGTTGATGGATACGTCGCCTGCAGCGCCAAATATCTTCCCTTCTGTTTCTGACTCGCGTGCAGACCTGCAAGTCTCAGTCCGCCTGCAGGTCTCACTCCTAGGTTGAAGTCAGTCGACCCAGAGGCATGGCTCGCAAGCGTCGCAAACTGAGCAAGGAGATGGAGGCTGAGATCAAGGCAGCCGAGAAGAAAGTGGAATTTGTCTCGGCGATGATCAGAGACATCCGCGAGGAAGACGTACAAAACGAGTACGCGGAAGCCTTTGCCCAGGTTCATGCCGCTTGCACCCACCTGGCAGCGCTTTACGTCACCGAGGGGGTGACCGAAGAAAGCGAGGGAACTCTTGCTCTCTACAAAGGCCTTTTGGCGCGCTTCGAAGAGGAATACGAGCTCTGAACTTGAGCCGCAGGTCACAGTGCCACCCATGGCCGAGCCGCTGGAAGCCGGTACAACCGGTGCATCAAGTACATCCAAGCCATGGCAGACCAGGGCCCAAAGACCCCACAAAGCTCGGACCCACGTTGGTTCGTTCTGATGATGGCCAGCCGCTGGCCGCTGGCTGTGGTCATTGCCGCATGGGCCATTGCCGTGGCTGCCATTCAGATTCTTCGCCAACCGATTCCCATTGGCTTGCCACTCAATCAGCCATTTCCCGTGCGGCTCGTCGGTGGCATCACCGTCGACAAACTCTCTGCACCGGTCAGCGTGAAAGGCGAGGAGCCCCTGTCGATCGAAGCTGTCAAGGTGTTACCCGTCAGTGGTGACGTGGGAGTCCCCAAAGGTGTAGCTGTGACTCAACCAGTCAATGTCGAGGGCGGAGTCTCCGTGGATGGTTCCGTCACGGTGGGAGAGGTCACCGCTCCTGTCAGCGTGAATGGCCCCGAGGGAGGCCCAGTGCTGGTCGGCACTCCCGACGGGGAACTGCTGAATGTGACCGGAGGAGTGAAAGTGGATTCTGTTGGAGGCAAGATCAACGTGCAGCTGCGCGATGCCGCCAAATCCGTCCTGCCAATCCCCTGACGCAATGCCCACGCCTTTGGACCGCGAGTTGAAATCTCTCAAACTGGCGGTGGTGGGGCATCAGGAATGGGTCACCTTTCTGGAGGTCGATGCACTGCCCAGGCCTGGCAGAATCGGCAGAGCATTCCGAGACCTCGAAGAACCGGCCGGTGCCGGACCTGTGATTGCTGTCCAGCTGGCACGCCTCACTGGTCAAAGAGTCCTCTTTTTCACAGCACTCGGCCGGGATGCGATTGGCCAACGCAGCGAACAGCGCCTCAGAGAGCTAGGCATTGAACCGGTGGTTGCCTGGCGCGACAAGCCCAGTCGCCGTGGAATCAGCCTGATGGATCCCAGCGGTGACCGCGCGATCACGGTCATTGGAGAGCGTTTGATGCCTACGGCTGAAGATGAACTCGGATGGGAAAGACTTGCCGACTGCGACGGCGTTTTCGTCTCGGCTACCGACTGCGATGGCCTCCGCCAGGCTCGCCAGGCAAAGGTCCTGAGTGCAACACCACGGCTGGGCCTCTCGGTTTTACAGCAAGCATCCGTGCCACTGGATGCCTTGATCGGCAGCGGTCTGGACCCGGGTGAACAGGTTCCCGACAACTGTCTTCATCCTGCACCCACCGTTCGCATCGCCACGGAGGGTGAGGCCGGAGGCCTGATGATTCCCGGCGGACGTTTTGATGCTGTGGAACTGCCAGGCCAGATGGTGGAGACCTATGGATGTGGTGACAGCTTTGCCGCAGGTGTCACCGCAGGACTAAGCGCAGGTTGGAGCACCCATCAGGCCGTTGCGCTTGGAGCGCGCTGCGGCGCAGCCTGTGCTACACGCTTCGGGCCTTACGGCTGAAGCAGATCCGTTCGGCGTCCGAAAAGATCAGCAACGAACACCCCTCTTGATTCAACGCGTTTTCACTGATGCTCACATTGATGCATCAGGCTCACATTGAGAAGAGGTGGAAGAAATCATTCAAATGTGATTTGGCAGCGGTAGCGATAGCCCCTGCCTGTTCCAATTCTGATGCAGGATGTGTTTGTGATAGTTGCACCCTGTGGCACTTTTGACATGAGGTTGTTCAATGTCACCTCTTCGCTTGTGTGACCGAGTCTGATCAAGGTTTTGGGCTCTGCTTGAACCACGGGAACGCAAGCAAGCAAACCCATGAGAAGCTTTATCGAGATCGACTTGAAGAGGATTTTCGACAACACCACAAATCGCTGCTAAGACTCTTGAATAACAAGTTCGGCATCATAAACGGATGAAATTTGAATTCACAAAGGAGGAATTTGATGAAATAATTGCTGCTGCCAAAGAGGCAAGGATTCGCTGGAAAAAAGCCAGAACATTATGGAGAGTGGGACATCACGCTTATCTCAAGCACAATGAACAGGAGCTTGAAGAAAACATCGAACGATTTAAGCAAACTGAAAAAATGCTGATTGATCGCTACAAAACCGTCACTGGCGAAGACTGGCATCGGTGAGTCTTGCAACGGCAGGTTGGATCAACTCAGGAATGCCGGTGCCAAAACTCTGGCACGCAGCAACCAGTCATCGACACGCTCAATGGAAGCTGCCTTGGCCTTTCCCACTTCGACATCGCGATAGAGATCAGCGATCTTCCATGCGCTGGTGCGTGGATCATCACCAGAACGCGGGATCAAATGCAGATGAAGATGTCGGGCACCCTCTCCAAAGGCAATGGCATAGACGCGATCGCAGCCTGTGACCTCACGAATTAACTGGGAGGCTCGTTGCACAACATCGCCCCACTGCCGCGCTTCGTCGGGGGCAAAGTTCATCGGACCACCAATGTGTCGCCGGGAATCCAACAGACACCAGCCGGTCAAGGGAGCAGGGCAAGGATGATGTCGCAGCAACCAGAGATCACTTCGCCAAACCTCATGGGACGTCAGCTCAGCCTCGTCGCCATGCAAGGAACAGATTGCGCAGGAGGCTTTCGGCTCCAGAGAAACCATGGACTTGAGGGAACGACCTGAGCTCACTCTGTCTGCGTCCCAGAAAAGGAGGGGGTTTTCGATGGCAATGGGCTCTATAAATCAGGGAAGAAGAAGGGCTTGCCTTCATGTCCATCCGTATTGGCATCAATGGCTTCGGACGCATTGGGCGTCTTGCCTTCCGACAGGCCATGGCCTGCCCCGACGTGGAAGTGGTTGCCATCAACGACCTGATCGAACTCGACTACCTCGCCTACCTTCTTCGCTACGACTCAACGCATCGTCGATTTCCGGGTGAAATCAAAGTCATAGATGGTCATTTGATGGTGAATGGAAGCCACATTCGCGTCACTGCCGAACGGGACCCTCGCCAGCTGCGCTGGGGTGATGTGGGAGCGGACTACGTGCTGGAGAGCACTGGATTCTTTCTGACCGACGACACAGCCCGCCAACATCTGGAGGCAGGCGCCAAACGCGTGGTGATGAGCGCTCCCTCCAAGGACGACACTCCGATGTTCGTCATGGGAGTGAATCACAACTGCTATGCAGGAGAGCAGATCGTGTCGAACGCAAGCTGCACGACCAACTGTTTGGCACCACTCGCCAAAGTGGTGAACGACCACTACGGCATCGTCAGCGGCCTGATGACCACCGTGCATGCCACTACGGCAACCCAGAAGCCTGTGGACAGTCCCTCTCTGAAAGATTGGCGGGGTGGACGGGGAGCCGGGCAGAGCATTATTCCCAGCTCTACGGGTGCCGCAAAAGCGGTAGGCCGCGTAATTCCAGAACTCAATGGGAAACTCACGGGCATGGCCTTCCGAGTACCGACACCTGATGTCTCCGTAGTCGACCTGACCGTGAATCTAGCCAAACCAGCCAGTTACGAAGAGATCAAAAAAACAATGAAAGACGCCTCACAGAACGGCCTATCAGGCATCCTCGGCTACACCGAGGATCCGATCGTTTCCAATGATCTTTTAGGAGAAAGCTGCACCTCAGTGTTTGACGCAGGAGCCGGCATGGCACTCAATGACCAGTTCATGAAACTAGTGGCGTGGTACGACAACGAATGGGCCTATAGCTGCAAATGCATTGACCTGATGCAACACATGGCCAAGCACTCCGCCGAGTGAACCTTCTCAGGTCTTTCAGCGCAGCTCAGTTCCGAAAAGAATAATGAGCTACTTCTTGGCGGTGGCAACTTGCTTTTGTTGATCTAGAAGATTAGCCAAAGATTGTTGACAAGTCCAACGAAGTGGAACCCAGGCGGCAGTCTTGGAGAGTTCGTCCAATAAATCCATCTGGTCGAAAAGCTGTAAATCAACACAAGCCCAGGCAGCCGCAATTCTCGACTTGGTGTATTGAGGAGTTGTCTCCGCAAGAGCTGACCTAATCAAATCACCTTTCTCTTGTATTTTGCGCAAACCTATGATGCAAGTTAAATAATAATGAGTGACATAATCAGACCATAATCTTTCCTGCATACTTTCAATCAAATTCAAACATTGATCACGCTCAATTCGCATCATACTGGCCGCAGCTCCATATTGTCGAGCCTCATCACGGTGACTGAGATTTTGCTCAATCTCATCAGGATTATCACCACACTGCCACTCCTTCTTTATATCCAACAACAGAGGATTATCCCGCAAAAGCTGTTTTAATAAAACCTGATTCTGTGGCTCAGAGACTGAGTTGTTGGCATCAACAATTTGAAAGAAACTTTTAGCTCTCAACGACATGGATACCGGAGCACGAATCAAATCAGGAAGAAGAGCTTCATCACCAGAGTCTCCAATATCGATAACCGCGGAACGCCGCTTACCAGCAACAAGATCAGTGAGACATGCCAGCAAGGGCTTCATCAGCTCGACTTCACCGTAAAGCAGTGCTATGCAGGCCCTAGCTGCACCAGAAACCAAGAGACTTTCGTGATCGCATAAACCGCCAATCCGCTCCTTTGACTGAGCACTTTTAATACGAAGCCTCGTGAAAAGCTGAATCACCGCACGTGCTTGTGTGACTTCTCCATCCAACAGATTGAGAAGATGATTTTCCTCGTCTTCACTTGGCGACCAGCCAATTCTGATCAGTGCAGATAAGGAATTAATCACTGCCTCCGTATCAGTACACCTCAGGACTTCAACCAATGCAGGAATCGCCTTTGCATCCTTCCTTCTACCCAGTGCTTCGACAGCCTTACGTCGAGTTATCCTATCGAACAATTCATCAACTTTGAGATCACTAGTCGCCCTGATCAAAGCATCAAGAGTTTCATCGCAATCACACAAGCCTAATCTGGTGGCCGCAAAATAGCGATCAGCAGGTCTTTCAACAGAGTCTGTTTTGGCGAACAATAAATGAAGTGCATCAGACTTTGATATTCCTTGAACCAAAACATCGAATCGCTCTGCCATACCCCTACAACATTAAACAAAGAACCTTAAACTATCGCCAAGCCAAGGGAAGAGAAAACATTCAAGCAAAGGCGTTACAGTTTTTAATTACATCTTCTCTCAAAACAATAACTCGGAAAAACAATACTGTTGCCAGCTTAATCAGACTGGCTCAAACCCTCTTACTTAAACCAACAACAGCAAAATCACAGGAGACTCCATATCACTAGAGAAACAAAAAGCGATCTTGAATGAAACAATCAAAAAGATTACTTGGCACGATGGTCAACCAATTCAATAAGATGAGCATCATGCTTATTACAGAAATCAGAAACACACTCTCGCAAAATATGCCCAATAGAAACCCCTTCGGTATAACAGAGAAGTTTTAAATTCTTATGGAGTTCATCGCTGAGCTCAAACGTGACTCGTTTCATCTAAAGACAGCGGACATAATTAGGAGCGTAAAAAAGAAAAAGCCCTAATCCATTTATCCTAGATCTTTTAACAAGAAATGGATTCAGAAAGCTATTCAGTTTACAAAGCTCAACAGCGACGACCCATGGTGCAAGCAAATATTGCAATCACAAGCTTGATGGCAATCAGAGAATCTCAGAGCAGTAAATTGATGGAAACATCCAGGAGCCCAATGTCTAAGGCTGCGCTGCATGCTTTTATTGACAGAGCAAGAGAGGACCAGACATTCCGAGACCAATTAGCCGATCTCGGACCGCAACAAATCATTGATTATGCGGCTCGCAATGGGTTCATGTTCTCCGACGAGATTAAAGGCCGGTTCATCAATCGCTGGGCTGGTGTTTACTTCTGCCCTCAAGCCATTGAGGTTGGCACCCTTTGCCCCAAACTGGTTCCTGAAGGTTACAAGAATTTGATACATTATGCCCAATCAACCTGCAGCTCTTCAGAACTCAAAGAAGAAGAGCGTGATTTCAGATCGGGGCATAAATACTAATCAAATCGGTTCAAACTGAAGGTCTTAAGCCATACCTTTTCGGCAAGTCGGCTGATCACACTTAAGTTCAAAGTCAGGCTTAAACGCAACTAAAAAATAAAAGTCCCTCAAACCCACTGCCTCGAGCCGCCTAGCATCACGACTGCGCTAAAACACAACAAAATCAACATTATGGCATCCAATATGCCGTAAATCACAGCCCAGTCTCTCTGTAAAAACTTTTATTTGGAACGACAATTTATGCAATAATTGCACCCAAACTTCCACGAAGACCATCGACTTGACAATTGACTTCTCGCCCATTCAACAGGTCAAAGCTATCTATTTTTTAGCATTTAATATCCGCGATAAGCACTCATTGTTGATTGTTGATTGTTGATTGTTGATTACTGATCTGACAGAAAGCCAACAAAAAACCCCCTCGTGAGAGGGGGTTTTCCGATTCAGCTCAAGCTGAATCTCTTAGAGACTTCAGCCTCAGGCTGTCTCGATCAACCGATGGCGGGAGCTTGCAGAGCCACAGGTGTGGACTCAGCAGCAGCCAGGTCGAGGGGGAAGTTGTGAGCGTTGCGCTCGTGCATCACTTCCATGCCAAGGTTGGCGCGGTTCAGCACATCAGCCCAGGTGTTCAGGACACGGCCCTGACCATCAAGGATGGACTGGTTGAAGTTGAAACCGTTCAGGTTGAAGGCCATGGTTGACACGCCCAGGGCGGTGAACCAGATGCCGACAACGGGCCAGGCAGCCAGGAAGAAGTGCAGGCTACGGCTGTTGTTGAAGGAGGCGTATTGGAAGATCAGGCGACCGAAGTAACCGTGGGCAGCCACGATGTTGTAGGTCTCTTCCTCTTGGCCGAACTTGTAGCCGTAGTTCAGTGAATCGTTTTCGGTGGTCTCGCGGACCAAGGAGGAGGTCACCAGTGAACCGTGCATGGCGGAGAACAGTGAACCACCGAAGACGCCAGCCACACCAAGCATGTGGAAGGGGTGCATCAGGATGTTGTGCTCGGCCTGGAACACCAACATGAAGTTGAAGGTGCCGGAGATGCCCAGGGGCATGCCGTCAGAGAAGGAACCCTGACCGAAGGGGTAAACCAGGAACACGGCGGAGGCAGCAGCCACAGGTGCGCTGTAAGCAACGCAGATCCAGGGGCGCATGCCGAGGCGGTAGGAGAGTTCCCACTCGCGACCCATGTAGCAGAAGATGCCGATCAGGAAGTGGAAGACAACCAGCTGGTAAGGACCGCCGTTGTACAGCCACTCGTCGAGAGAAGCAGCTTCCCAGATGGGATAGAAGTGAAGGCCGATGGCATTCGAGGAGGGCACAACAGCACCAGAGATGATGTTGTTGCCGTAGATCAGGGAGCCAGCAACGGGCTCACGGATGCCGTCGATGTCGACCGCGGGAGCGGCGATGAAGGCAATAATGAAGCAAACGGTGGCTGCAAGCAGACAGGGAATCATCAGCACACCGAACCAACCCACATAAATGCGGTTATTGGTGTCGGTGACCCACTGACAGAAATTTTCCCAACTGCCGCGGCGACCGCTGCGGATTGCAGTAGCCATGAAAGAAATGAGAACGGAGATGAACCAGGCCTTCCAATTGGTCGGCGAAGATTCGAACCAAGGCTATGGAAATGTCGACTCGTGACCTGGCAATCACATCATTCGAGTCAACTCGCAGCATTGATTCATGACAACTTCATGAAGGCTTCATGAACAAACTTGAAGCAGCTCCGATTGCACAAGCTCAGATCGTCTGAGTCATGCAGTTGTGCAGCTGTTGCGTGCCTGGATCCACTCACGGGCCTGCTGAGCAAACCCAGCGAGATTGAGGCGCTCCTGCTCTGCAGCACGCGCCACTAAGAGTGGTGCCTGTCGCTTGAGCTCCTCCAGATCGGGCTCTGCAACGCCCGCATTCAGCGCCATCCAGTCGGCCATGGAAACGCCCACCACCCTGGTTAGGTAAGCAGCGCTCAACCCTTGCATGGCACCTGCTGCAATCCAGCTGGCTCCATCAAGCTTGGCGAGTCCGAGCAACGCCTGACCGCTCAATTCCACAACGCCCTGAGCCAGGGCGGCGCTACCCAGCTGCCGGGCAACAACCTGGAGCACCTCGGCACTCCAGGGACAGCTCCAGATCGTTGCCATCTCCTTCACCATCAGTCCATTGCCCACGGCAACAGCCAACAGATCAACAGAGGGAACAGGTGAAGCGATGACAACCCCAGCCACGATCCACTGACTGCGCTGCAGCAGCAGGCGGAATCTCTCCCTTCGCAGCGCTTCAAGATCAGCCTGCCAGCGCTGATGCAGGTTGCTAAGCAGGCGTTGACGCGTGGCCTGTCGCACCCGTTCCGAACGCATCAGCTGTTGACGGACCGGCTGGAGCACACCACGAAGCTCCATTACTTCACCGGACCAAGGGAGCAGGCATGGATGCCAGCGCTCCGGCAATTGACAGCGCAAAGCCTCCAGATGGTCGTCAGCAGACCTGTCGACTGACGACTGCAGAAGAAGCCAAACCGGACGATCCGCAGGCAGCTGGTCCAACCAGAGCAAATCCGCAGCCCGCAGAGGCAGGGGAAGAACATGCAACAACACATCCAGCTCCTGAAGATCGTCAGGCCAGCACCAGGCCGAGGAGGTCACCGGTAGTGGGTTGGCCAGACAGAGATCGAGCGAGCTCACTCCCGCCAACGCCTGCTGCAACTGGACAGTGGCGGGAACTACGGATCCCTCAGTGGCCACAACACCGAGCGTGAGCGGCGCATCAAAACCTTCGATTCGTCGCAGCTCAATTTCACGGGGAGAGCGCAATCCCTGCAGTCCCAACGCCAGCTCAAGCTCCGCGAATTGCTTCAACACCACCTCACAGCGCTGGATCCAACCTTTCAGGGATGCCGGCTCGCGAAAGCTGGGTTGCTGCGGGGGCCTGGACAGCCACCAAAGACCTGCAGCAGCAACAGCAATACCCAACCCACCACCTGGAACGTGCAACACGTCCGCCAGAAGCCACTGACCGGTTCCGATCACGCCCACCGACAGCAGCAGAGGCCTGATCAAACCGGATGTCATGGTTCCATCACCCAGCGACAGGGAGCGGATCAATTGCACCGGTAACTGCACTGGGATCCTCCAGATCTGGCCTTCTTAGCTCACCAACAGTGATACAGCCCAGAGAATCCGCAGCCTGCAATCGATCAACAACTCGGTCGTGTCTGTACCAGCCGAATTCTGCAAGCGGGCTAGGCGCTGGCATCGACGGCAGGGGATCACCGCAACGCCATTGGAAACAGTCCAGGTCACTGTCAGAAGCACGGTGATGCGTCACACTTGCGCCTGACTCCAGGCCCCGGGCCATGACTGATTCCTACAGCGATTCCCGCCATCAGGGCGGACAAGGTGACAACGGCCGCGATAGCGGTCGTGGAGGCCGCGGGGGACGCGGCCAGGGCAACCGTGAGGGCGGTGGCTTCAGAATCAGGCTGAGCGATAACGAAATGCGCTCCGCACGAGCTCTCCAGGAGGCCTTCAATCTCCGCTCGACTGTTGCCGTGCTCGGCTTCGCAGTGCGCACACTTGGCCAGATGCTCGACGAGGGGAAGCTGGAGGAGCTAGTAGCCCAGCAACGTGCCCAGGGCAACCGTGGAGGTGGCAGCCGTCGTGATGATGACCGTGGTGGACGGCGTGAGGGTCGTGGAGAAGGCGGTCGAGGATCCCGACCGGATCCCTTCGCGCGCCCTGCCAAGCCCCAGCCCCCTGCTCCGGAGCCTGAGCCTGAAGAGGTTGCTGAAACAGCAGCTGTTGCAGAAGCGGACTCAACTCCTGAACAACCGGCAGATGATGAAGGAGCAAACCAGGACAGCACAGCTGAGGCCTGATTAATGGGGCTGCCTCGTGTTCTTTCGGGCGTCCAGCCGACGGGCGCCCTTCATCTGGGCAACTGGCTGGGAGCGATCCGCAATTGGGTTGATCTTCAGAAGGATCACGACACTTTTTTCTGTGTCGTCGACCTGCATGCCATCACGGTTCCCCATGATCCGGATCGATTAGCCCAGGACACCCTCAGCACGGCAGCGCTTTATCTGGCCTGCGGCCTGGATCCCGATCACTCAACTGTTTTTGTTCAGAGCCAGGTGGCCGCCCACAGCGAGCTCTGCTGGCTACTGAACTGCGTCACTCCTCTGAATTGGCTGGAAAGGATGATCCAGTTCAAAGAAAAGGCGGTCAAACAAGGCGACAACGTGTCTGTGGGTCTGCTCGACTACCCCGTGCTGATGGCAGCGGACATCCTTTTATATGACGCTGATCTGGTTCCAGTCGGTGAAGACCAGAAGCAGCACCTTGAACTGGCTCGTGACATCGCTCAACAGCGCATCAATGCCCGGTTCGGCAAGGTTGAGACCCCCGTGCTCAAGGTTCCCAAACCACTCATCCTCAAGGAGGGCGCCAGGGTGATGAGCCTGACGGATGGCCGCAGCAAGATGAGCAAGAGCGATCCCAATGAGGGAAGCCGCATCTCTCTGCTTGACCCACCAGAACTGATTGCCAAGAAAATTAAGCGGGCCAAGACAGACCCTGAGCGTGGCCTGGAATTTGACAATCCCGATCGTCCCGAGACCGACAACCTGCTGGGGCTCTACGCCATTCTCAGCGGCAAAGGACGAGACGTCGTGGCCCAGGAGTGCATCGAGATGGGCTGGGGCCAGTTCAAACCCCTGCTGGCGGAAGCCACGATTGCTGCTCTCGAGCCAATTCAGGAGCGCTACCACCTGCTGATGGACGACCGCGCTCAACTGGAGATGGTCCTGCAGAAGGGACACGAGCGGGCGGGCACCGTTGCTGACTGCACTGTCAGAAGGACGCGGGAAGCCATGGGGTTCCTCAGCGCCAGCTAATCAATCCCAAATCAATTAAAAAGATTCGCTAATACTTAAAGCCCGATGAGAGCGCCAAGTGCGTCAAAGAGCACTCATGCGATGGGTTGCGCGCCATCAGGTCGGTCTCGCGAGTCCAGCGTCGAGATTTAACTGAGCTTTTTTGCCTAGGCATATCAACGGCAACGCGTCAAGAGCGCGCTCGGGGCCCTCGCCATCAAGCCATGGCATTGACGATGGTGGCGGCTCCTTTGTTTGGAGTTAACTCGGTTGCTGCATCGATTCACCCAACGGATTCACCCCCTTGCCCAGGCCGCGCCAAAAGCCATCGGTCTTGGCTCAATCGGAATGGGGCTGGCGCTTTCCCTGGGACAGAGCCTGCAGGCTGAGCGCTCCAGCGAACGCAATCAGCAGAACCGCATGGTTGCTGAAGCCCTAAAGCCGCAACGATCCGCGAATACCACAGCTGACAACATCAGCGCGGCGACCGTCTCCAGCCAATCGGCATCGCATTACGCAATCACCCCTGAACGTCGCGCACTGCTCAATACCATTCGCTTTGCTGAAGGCACCTGGAAGGACGGCAAGGATCTTGGCTACCGCATCCTGTATGGAGGAGGCCAGTTTCAGGATCTCTCTCGCCATCCGGAACGTGTGGTCGTCAAGAGATATTCCAGTGCCGCAGCAGGGGCTTATCAATTCCTGCCAACCACCTGGCATGAAGTAGCCCATCGGCTTGACCTGCCCAGCTTCGCGCCTGAGCACCAGGACCAGGCAGCACTGCATCTCGTTAAAAAGCGTGGCGCCTTGCAGGAGATTGATCGAAATGGCCTCACCAAAGCAGCAATGAACCGGCTCGCACCGGAATGGGCTTCCTTTCCAACCCATGCCGGCCAAAGCGCTTACGGACAACCCGTCAAAAGCCATGCCGAACTTGTGGCCTTCTACGTAAGCAATCTGAGCCAGCTGCGACAGGGTGCCTAATGGCGCTCCAGGTGATAGGAGTAGAGGCCAACACCCCAAGCCAGAAAGGTCATCCAGAGGAACGCGAAACACGCGCCGAAAGAGCACAGACCTCCATCACCAGCTGATGCCAGGGAGCCATCGCTTTCATCGAAACGGCGACAGGCTCAGATGAGGCTTGCAGCAGAGAGCGCGTGGCTGCGATCGAACGCTTTCCGTCAGCAAGACGTTCGGCCAACTCCAATCGATCAGCTGAGGAAAGAACACTGTCAGGACAATGCTCAAGTATTGCCTGACCCCTGGTAAACCAGTGGTCGAAATCAGCAAGTAACGAAGCGAGGAGTGATCTCAGCAAGTCACCACCTTCAACATCAGAGGACAAGTGAAACGAGCCTCATTCTTTGGCGAGAGTACATCCACCAATAGGATGCTCATGGCTTGCCAGCTGCGGCAACAGCCTTCGATCAGATCTCAGGAATCACGCCTCCATGCCCGTCGTCACTCTTCCAAACGGAACCACCAAAAGTTTTGACGGGCCAGTCACCATCGCAGACGTAGCAGCGTCAATCGGACCTGGCCTGGCTAAGGCAGCTGTCGCAGGAGTGGTCGATGGTGAATCCTTGGACATGGCTATGCCAATCGAGAAGGATGTCGACTTACGTCTCTTAACAGCAAAAGATGCCGAAGGAATTGACATCATAAGACACTCATTTGCCCACCTCGTAGGGCATGCAGTGAAACAGCTCTACCCAGAAGCTCAGATGGCCATCGGACCTGTCATTAAAGACGGATTTTATTACGATATTGCTTATGACAAACCCTTCACTCCGGAAGACTTAGAAGCCATAGAACAGCGAATGAAAGAGCTGATTGCAAAAGACTACGAAGTCAATGTTGAGGTCGTGAATCGCAATCAGGCAAAACAAGCATTTAAATCCAGAGAAGAGCCCTACAAACTGGAAATTGTTGAAGAAATACCCGACGGCGAAACAATCAAGCTCTATCACCATGAGGAATACACAGACATGTGCCGTGGGCCACATGTCCCTAATACAAGTCACTTACGACATTTCAAGTTAATGAAAGTGTCTGGAGCTTATTGGAGAGGTGATTCCAACAACCAAATGCTGCAAAGAATCTATGGAACAGCCTGGAGTACAGAAAAAGAACTTAAATCGCACTTAAAAAAACTCGAAGAGGCCGAAAAAAGAGATCACCGACGTCTTGGCCGCCAGCTTTCACTGTTTCATATTCAGGACAATGCACCTGGCATGGTGTTTTGGCACCCACCAGGATGGGCAATCTATCAAAAGCTCCAGCAATATATACGTAGACGGCTGAGGGAAGCTGGCTACCAAGAAATCAGTACTCCTCAGATTGTTGATAGAACCTTGTGGGAAAAATCGGGACATTGGGACAAGTTTAAAGAAGACATGTTTACAACCTCATCTGAAAACAGAGACTACGCGGTCAAACCTATGAACTGCCCGTGCCACGTTCAAATTTTCAACCAGGGATTGCGTAGTTATAAAGACTTACCAGTCAGACTTTCAGAATTTGGCTCATGCCACAGAAACGAGCCATCAGGAACATTGCATGGACTGATGAGAGTCAGAAATTTTGTTCAAGATGACGGGCATATCTTCTGCTCAGAAGATCAAGTTCAGTCCGAAGTATCAAACTTCATCGATCTCGTCTTTGACGTCTACAAAACACTTGGGTTTGACACAATTTCAATCAAATTATCAACACGTCCCGAAAAGAGAGTGGGTAGCGATGAAGTTTGGGATAAATCCGAAAAGGCACTACAGGATGCCCTAGAAAACAAAAATTTGGAGTGGGAGTTATATCCAGGGGAAGGAGCTTTCTATGGCCCCAAAATTGAATTTTCTTTGCAGGACTGCTTGGGCAGGGTGTGGCAATGCGGAACAATCCAGGTTGACTTCTCAATGCCTGACCGTCTGGATGCAAGCTTCATTGGGGAAGATGGATCTCGACATACACCTGTGATGCTTCATAGAGCAGTTTTAGGTAGTTTTGAACGCTTCATCGGCATTCTGATTGAAAATTATGCTGGTGAATTCCCGTTCTGGCTTGCACCCGAACAAATCAGAATCCTTCCAGTGAGTGATGACGCAAGAAACTTCTCCAAAACAGTCCAGAAGAAGTTACTGAATCAAGGTATTTCCGCCACGGTTGACGAATCTGGTGAGCGCCTTGGCAAACTAATCCGCAACGGAGAAAAAGCCAAGATCCCAGTACTGGCTGTTATCGGAGCTAAAGAGACTGAAAACAACACTGTCAGCCTTCGAAGCAGAAAAAATGGAGATCTCGGGGAAATATCAATCAACGAATTGATTGATTATTGCAATCAAGCTAACAACAATAAATCAGAAGACCCTCTTGCAACAGCAGTGCACTCATGAAACTGAGTGACTTAAATCGATTAAGAACTGCGCCAGTTCTAAGTGCATCTGAAAAGGCCTTAATGGCACCCGAACTTCAGGAGCAGATGACTCTGTATCGATGGTTCACCGCTGGAATCATGGCGTTAACGGCTGATCAGGCTGTTCAATCACTTCGCCAGCTTGAGCAATATCAGGCCTGGCCCGCTCATGACCTAATTGCTGATCCAAAACTTGATGGACCGGTTTATCTCAAAGCCAACCAGCAGACATTGACCGCCAGATTGCGCATCGAGCATGGTCTTGGGGAAGGAATCCTGATCAGCGGTCATGGCTATGACAACACTGAGCCAAGCGTGACCTGGGGACCGCTGCCCCTCGATTTCTTCGATTCGACGAGCTGACGCTTCTCCATCCTTGGGCTGGGTTGATCTAATTGGTTGCCGAGTTGCGACGTGAGCTCCAGCCTGAAGTTAGAAGGCCTGATCCGCAGCCATGGCAGCCAAGACCTACCTGGCAGGCGATCTTGGAGGCACAAAGACACTCCTCAGCATCTACAGGGAGGTTGATGGGCAGCTGAAGAAAGAGCACAGCCGCCGCTACAAATCAGCCGATTGGCACGATCTCGAGTCGATGCTCAAGCATTTTCTAGATCAAACACCTGCCGAGCTTCCAAGACCAACCACGAGTTGTATTGCCGTTGCCGGGCCTGTGCATCAGGGCAGCGCAAAGCTCACCAATCTGCCCTGGCAGATGAGCCAGACATCTCTATGCGCTGCAACGGGGTTGCAAGATCTGGAACTGGTCAATGACTTCGCTGTACTGGTGCATGGGCTTTCCCATTTCAGTCACGAACAGCAGGTGGTGCTGCAGACTGGACGGGACCGCTCAACTCCCGCACCTGCCGGAGCCGAAAACGGACCTGTGGCCATTCTCGGTGCGGGAACCGGCCTCGGCATGGCGCGCGGACTGCCCACGCCAAACGGTTGGCTTGCCTTACCCAGTGAAGGCGGGCATCGGGAATTTGCACCGCGAACCGAGGCGGAATGGGAATTAGCTCAGTGGCTTAAACAGGACCTTGGACTGCCACGTTTGTCCATCGAGCGGATAGTCAGTGGCACAGGGCTTGGGCATGTGATGAATTGGCTGCTTCATCGTCAGACGGGGATCCAGCATTGTCTGATGGCTCACGCCCACGCCTGGCGCACCCTGTCTGCCGATCAACCGGGCTATCAAGATCTCCCGTTCTTCACAGGCAAAGCAGCCGCAGACGGTGATCACTTAGCTAGCGAAGCACTGAAACTCTGGCTTGGAGCCTATGGATCCGTCGCTGGAGACCTGGCACTCCAGGAGCTCTGCATCGGAGGGCTCTGGATCGGAGGAGGAACGGCCCAGAAGAACCTGGTTGGCCTTAGCTCCAAGCAGTTTCTGGAGCCAATGCGTTCCAAAGGACGGTTTCGTTCTCTGATCGAGGGTTTGACCATCCGTGCGGTGATTGATCCGGAGGCCGGATTGTTTAGCGCTGCTTGCCGTGCACGTCATCTCTTGGAGTCGGGTGGGACACTGGCCTGAGTAGAGCAGCAGGGATGGCGCAGCCGCGCATAGGCCAGACCGTGGTGGTGGATGTACCAGCCACCACCGCCAACATCGGGCCAGGCTTTGACTGCCTTGGCGCCGCACTGGATCTCAACAATCGCTTCACGATGCGACGCATCGAAGGCCATGGAGAGCGTTTTGAGCTGATTATCGAAGGGCAAGAGGGATCACACCTGCGAGGAGGTGCTGAAAATCTCGTGTACAGAGCCGCTCAACGCGTCTGGAAAGCGGCTGGAGAAGAACCATTTGCCCTTGAAGCAAGGGTACGTCTTGCCGTGCCTCCTGCAAGAGGACTGGGCAGCAGCGCCACGGCAATCGTGGCAGGGCTTGTAGGAGCCAACGCACTCGTTGGAGAGCCTCTGAGTCGGGAGAAACTGCTGGAGCTTGCGATCGATATCGAAGGGCATCCCGACAATGTTGTGCCCTCGCTGCTGGGCGGCCTCTGCATGACGGCCAAGGCCGCCTCACAACGCTGGAGGGTTGTGCGCTGCGAATGGATGAATAGCGTTAAGGCTGTTGTAGCGATTCCAGCGATACGGCTGAGCACTAGTGAAGCCCGTCGCGCCATGCCCAAGGCTGTTCCAGTGAGCGATGCAGTGGTCAATCTGGGTGCACTGACTCTGCTGCTCCAGGGTTTGCGCACCGGGAACGGCGACCTGATCTCGGATGGGATGCACGACAGGCTGCATGAGCCCTATCGCTGGCGATTGATCAAGGGCGGACAGGAGGTCAAAGAAGCCGCTCTGGCGGCAGGAGCCTGGGGATGCGCCATCAGTGGAGCCGGTCCAAGCATTCTGGCCCTCTGCTGCGAAGAGCATGGTGCCGCCGTGAGCCAGGCGATGGTGAAAGCATGGGAGTCCGTGGGTGTTGCCAGTCGCGCACCGCTGCTCAGCCTTCAAACAGCAGGCAGTCACTGGCAGCCCAAGGATGCAGGCTGAGCCCATAGCTGGGTAGAAGTACTCAGGAGAGGCCCCGGAGCTGATAAGTTCAATCACAATCTTGGGAGTTCCATGGACGCCAACCTGCCGCTGTCGGCTGCGTCCGACGCAGGGTTCCCCTGGCTCTCGCTGATCGTGCTGCTTCCTGCAGCTGCAGCGCTGTTGATGCCGCTTCTCCCAGGAGAAGATCAGAACACTTCACCGATTCCACGCAATCTCACGATTGCCGTCCTGCTGGCTGATCTCGGTCTGATGATCGTTGCGTTCAGCCGTCACTACGACCCGCTGGACAGTCAGCTTCAGCTCGTGGAACGGGTCAATTGGGTGCCTGCGATCGGCCTGGAGTGGTCCCTTGGAGCCGACGGACTGTCAGCTCCACTCGTTGTGCTCAGCGGTCTGGTCACGCTGCTAACAGTGGCCGCCAGCTGGAACATCACGCATAAATCCAGGCTCTATTTCGCACTGCTGCTTGTGCAGGCCTCTGCTCAGGCCCTGGTGTTTCTGTCCCAGGACTTCCTGCTGTTCTTCCTTGCCTGGGAGCTGGAACTGGTGCCGGTTTACCTGCTGATTGCCATCTGGGGCGGTCAGAACCGTCAGTACGCAGCAACCAAATTCATTCTCTACACAGCTCTGGCATCTCTGTTGATCCTGATCAGTGGCCTGGCCATCGCCAATTCCGGAGACAGCTTCACACTCAACATGACGGAAATGGCCCAGCGCTCCCCCGGAGGCAGCTTCGGCCTGCTCTGCTACCTGGGCTTCCTGGTGGGATTCGGCGTGAAATTACCGATTTTCCCCCTGCATACCTGGCTTCCGGATGCCCACGGTGAAGCGAATGCTCCGGTCTCAATGCTGCTTGCAGGCGTTCTGCTCAAAATGGGCGGTTACGCGCTGCTGCGCTTCAACGTACAGATGCTGCCCGAAGCCCATCTGGTGCTGGCACCGGCTCTGATCATTCTCGGAATCGTCAACATCGTTTATGGCGCTCTCAACGCTTTCGCCCAGGACAACGTGAAGCGCAGAATCGCCTGCAGCTCAGTCAGTCATATGGGTTTTGTGCTGGTGGGCATCGGCGCCGTCGATGCGCTCGGCCTCAGCGGAGCCATGCTGCAGATGATCAGTCATGGTCTGATTGCTGCAGCGATGTTCTTCGTCACAGGCTGCTTCTACGAACGCACCAAGACTCTCTCCATCCCCAACATGGGAGGCCTGGCCAAAGCCCTACCGATCACATTCGCCTTTTTCCTTGCCAGCTCTTTAGCCTCACTGGCCCTACCGGGCATGAGCGGCTTCATCAGCGAAATCACAGTGTTCCTCGGCATCACCAGTCAGGACAGCTTCACCACCTTTTTCAGAGTCACGACCATCGTGCTGGCAGCTATCGGGCTTGTCCTCACGCCCATCTACCTGCTGTCGATGTGCCGGAGAGTGTTTTTCGGACCACGAATTCCCGCACTCGCTTTCGTGAAGGACATGCGCCCTCGCGAAGCGGTAATCGGACTCACCCTGCTTGTCCCCACACTGGTGATCGGATTCTGGCCTCGGATCGCCATGGATCTCTATGAGGCATCCACCGATGCCCTTGCCTCCGATCTGGCAAGTCACACGGTTGTTGCTGCCCGTGCCCTTCTCCCCACCGGCTGATCACCCATGAGTACCCCAGAACTGCTGCGCGGCAAAGGTCTTCCTCGCTTTGAGGCCATCGACGCTGAGCAGGTCAACAAGGAGATCCCTGTCCTGCTGACCACGCTGAACGATCAGCTGGAGACTCTGGAAACATCGCTGCAGCAGCGCCTCGCGGCAGCCTCACCCCTGAGATGGGACGAGCTGATGCCCAGCCTGCATCAGCTTGGTGAGCGGCTGCGCTGGAGCTGGGGGGTGGTGAGTCATCTCACCGGTGTCCGCAACACCCCTGAGCTGCGTGAGGCCCATGCAAAACAGCAACCCGAAGTGGTGCGCTTCAGCAATCGCCTCGGCCAGAGCCAGGTGCTGCACGAAGCTCTCAGCAAACTGAAAACATCCCCCGCTCAACCGCTGGACGGCACACAAACACGCATCCTCGATGCTGAGCTTCTCTCGATGCAGCATCGCGGAGTTGGCCTGAGAGGACATGAGCAGGCTGATTTCAACAGCACCAGTGAGCGGCTCGCCGCTCTCTCGACCAGTTTCAGCAATCACGTACTGGATGCCACGCAGAGCTGGAGTCTGGTGATCCACAACCGTGATCAGCTTCAGGGGGTTCCAGACCGTGCCCTGGCGATCCTCGCTTCAGCTGCAGCAGAAGCCGGGGATCAATCAGCTGATGGTTCAGCACCAACCGCTGCTGAAGGCCCCTGGCGTCTGGGTCTGGACATGCCGCGCTACATCCCGGTCATCACCCACGCCAAGGACCGAAACCTGCGTGAAACCCTCTATAAGGCACACGTGAGCCGGGCCAGCCATGGCGATCTGGACAACGCACCCCTAATCGAGGAAATCCTGCAGCTGCGGCGTGAGCAGGCATCACGGCTCGGGTACTCCAACTGGGCGGAGCTCAGCCTTGCCTCAAAAATGGCGGATGATGTTCCAGCTGTTGAGTCACTGCTCGAAGAGCTGAGATCTTCAGCGATGCCTGTGGCTCAACAGGAACTCCAGGAACTGCGTGAATGCGCCTTGAGCCATGGTGCCCTAGAAGCCGATGCACTGGCGCCATGGGATGTGAACCACTGGGCAGAGCAGCTGAGACGCGAACGTTTCGATCTCGATCAGGAAGCTCTGCGTCCCTGGTTTCCTCTCCCCCAGGTGCTCGAGGGGCTGTTCAGCCTCTGTGAACGCTTATTCAGCATCCGTATCAAGGCCGCAGACGGTGAGGCACCCATCTGGAATGAGGATGTGCGCTTCTTCCGAGTGATGGACTGCAGCGGCGAGAATCTGGCGGCCTTTTATCTGGACCCTTTCAGCCGTCCCGCTAGCAAACGCGGCGGTGCATGGATGGATGAATGCCTGAGTCGTCAACGCAATGCCGACGGTGATCTCACCCTGCCGGTGGCTTACCTGATCTGCAATCAGACACCTCCCTCAGGAGACACACCCAGCCTGATGAGCTTCGAAGAGGTGGAAACCCTTTTCCATGAATTCGGTCATGGCCTCCAGCACATGCTCACCACGGTTGAGCATCCGGAAGCAGCTGGGATTAACAACGTGGAATGGGACGCCGTGGAGCTTCCAAGCCAGTTCATGGAGAACTGGTGTCTCGATCGAAGCACCCTGATGGGGATGGCACGCCACTGGCAGACGGAAGAGCCTCTACCAGAGGCCGACTATCAGAAGCTCTGCAGCAGCCGCACCTTCATGCAGGGGAATGGCACGCTTCGACAGGTCCATTTCGCTTTGACCGACCTGCGCCTCCACAGCCAATGGACCCCGGAGCTGAAGATCAGTCCGGATGCATTCCGTCGCCGCATCGCTGAAACCACCAGCGTGCTGCAACCGGTGGAGGAAGACCGCTTCCTCTGCGCCTTCGGCCATATCTTTGCAGGCGGTTACGCCGCTGGCTATTACTCCTACAAATGGGCCGAGGTGCTCAGCGCCGATGCATTTGCCGCCTTTGAGGAAGTGGGTCTGGAGAAAGACGATGACGTCGCTGCCACAGGTGAACGTTTCCGCAACACCGTCCTCAGCCTGGGTGGCAGTCTGCGGCCTGCCGAGGTCTATCGACGTTTCCGCGGCAGGGACGCGACCAGCGCTGCGCTCATCCGCCATACCGGTCTGGCGGTCTCGGCGTCCTGATCAGAATGAGGCCTGAGCCATGGCAGACAATCTGCTCAGGCTCAGTGCAACCTGGGGCCATTCCGCTGACGACGGCACCGATCTAGCTCCTCTGATTGCGCTGGATGAAGCACTGGAGCAGAGCAGCTTGCGGCGCGGGATCAGTCGTGATGCGTTTCTCAAAGAGCTGCTCAGCGATCTGCACCATCAACGTTTGATCCCGCTGTTACTAATGCTTCCAAGGCGTTGGCGCGGACAAAGCGCCAGCCTGCCGGAACATCTGCGCAGCTTGGGAAGCCTGCTGGAAAACAATCTTTTCAGCCCATTGTTAGGGGCGACCCTGGCCGATGATCTGCAGCACATCCTGCCCGCAGTCTCCAAACCCTCAGCAATCAATGCCCTTGATCGCTGGTGTCAACGACAGATCTCCATCAGCCCAGAACAGTCCCTGGCACTGCCGCAAACCCTCGAAGCTCTTTGGTCCATCACGGCAGACGCCATTGAGAAATTGCCGGTCATGAAAAAGGAAACCTCTGGAACTCTGGCGAAGATCAGTGCCATGGGTGGGGTTCTGACCTGGAGCAACTGCGGACTCCCCAACGTGCAGGCAGAACCTGAGCGGCGGCGCAACAGTCTGCTGGCACAGATCCTCAACGTGCTGGGGAGTAACCGACTGCCCAGAGCAGGGACTACATCCGAATTGTTCAGGTTCGAGGGAGTCAGCAGTGGTCGTGCGTTGCTGAACCACCTCCATAACAAGGGCTGGCAGTCTCGCGCCCGCTTCCGGTCCAGCGTCGCCACTTTCGGCCTCGGTGCCAGCACTTTCATCGGTGAGCAATGGAAACAGATCCCGCTGGGAGTGCCGTATCGCACCGGTCTTCTCGATCCAAAAGGAGAAGAGATGCAGGCGCTGATGCCCCACTGTTCCGTGGAGATGGAACTGCAGCCTCCTGGCAGCTCACCGGTTCTATTGCAGTACTACCAGGGCGCTGAAGGATTAAATGGCTGGGCAGGCCTGAATGAGCTGCATCGTCCCTGGCAGAACGAACGGAGCAATGGCACCGTTGCCTATCAAGCCACCGAACTCAGCGGCGAACAACTGGAAGAGACCCTCGATCTCTGCGAACTCATCGGAGCCGTCCACAACAACGAAGCCCAGTTCAGCCATCTCCATATGGGTGGATACGGAGCGTTGGGTTTCTGCATCGATTCCACAGCACTGGTGGAGCAGGCGATGACGGGACGCACCAATCTGTTCCCACTTGCACTCGGAGACCTTTGGCGTCAGCGATTGCACCGACAGTTGCAACAGCAACTGGATGCGGGCCTGCAAGCGACCGACGACAGCGTGAACCGCTACCGACTTGCCCTGGACGAGCTGCCCCAGGACCTCTTCCATGACAACCAATCTCGCCCCGAGGCTCATCGAAGATTGAAAGCGAGCCAGCCACGACACAGCCCTTTCGCGCTGGTGCGCGCTCTCAACGGGGAGTTCTCAACGGAGGACTGAGCGCTGAACGCTCCAGCTCCCTGCAGATGGCCTCAACCACCGAGCTGCGGAACGCCGTTGAAAATGGGCCGGAAGAGCCGTTGTGACTCATCCCCTCGATCATGTATCGCTGGATTGCGTGATGTCGTTGCCAACGATTCCAGTTGGAGAGTGGCAGCAGGGGAAGACGACCGGGATAGGCGATCCGCCCCAGGGCAGCCACGGGATCATGGCTGCCTAACACCATGGCCACGTCATTGAGGGACTCAAGCGCGCCGTTGCCGCTGAAGACACCACAGACCGTAATCACCTGAACTCTCACACGACAGAGCTGCTGAAGAATCTCAGCGATCCCGATCGCCATCTCTCCACCACCGCTGTAACCGACGAGGACGATGCGAGAAGCCTGGTGGGGCCGAAAGCCGATCGAATCGAGGCGGCGGGCGATCTTCAACGCCAACTCGTAGTTCATCACCGGGCCATAACGGCGATCCGAGGAGATTCCAACCTTGATGACGTTGTTCGCCTGCACACAGAAGGCGCAGATGAAGCGAACCAGACCATTGGGGTGATGCTCCTGCAGGGCAAATAAGCGCTGCCAGAACCACCCGGCGAAGGTGGTCGAACGCAGTCCCGCGTTGGTGATCGTGTAAGCCTCGATCCCTTTCACCAGCATCGTGTCATCCGCAATCGACTCCTGCAGACAGCTCAGGAAGTCGCTCACACGCGGTGGATGGCTCTCTTCACTCTGGTGAATGCCATCAAGGTAGACGACAAAGTGACGATGCTCAGCAGAGCCCTCGCTGCCCGATGCAAATAGGCGGCTGGGGTCTGGAAGACCATGCATCCAGCCTTCCCAAAAGACGAAATCGACCATCACCGAATAGACGCCAACTAGTGCGACCACCACGACCAGCACGATCCCGAACCAGGTCAGCAGCTCCAGCAGCGATTCCGGTTGCAACAGTGAGGTTGCATCCCGACGGACAGCAGTCAGGCCGAGCAGGCCGAGCATGGCAACACAGACCAACGCCACCACCAGCCAACGGCGCACATGCCGAAGACGACGACGTTGATGCTGGACAGCTGCTTCGGTTTCTACGGGGAGAGACCCTGTCATGGCGACGTCAGGGCTGAAACCTCTGTGGCGAGCATGGCGTAGCTAGTGCGCCAGCGCTGCGCAAACAGCAAGCCAACCAGCAGCAGGGCGAGCACAAAACCAGGAAGCGCCACCACCAGGCTTGTCTCCAGGGGGATGTTGTAAACCGCCTGAAGCAGCAACATCACGTTGAGATGGATCCAAGCCAGCAGAGTCACTGCAATCAGATCACTTACGTAAGGAGCAGCCGCCAGCACGTAAAACAAACCGGGCCACATGGCGGCACCCATACGATTGGCAAAGGTGATCGGTTGCAGAGGAACACCTTCGAGAAGCATCAGCATCAGGCTGTGACAAAGGATTCCGAGCAGAAAAGCCAAGCTGAGCACCAGGGCATCCACGATCATGTGCATCAGGATTTGGATCGGTGTCAGTCGGTTGGCGAGCAACGCGAACAGATGCGAGGCAGACATCGACAATCCAACGCCAACTAGCAGACCGACGCCGGTGTCCATGGCCAGCAGAAGCTGACCCATGGACTGCAGAAATGCCAACAGCTGGTCAGCCATCGGCTTCAGGCCTGACGCAGATGGGGACGATTAACGATCCAGATAACGATGATCGAGAGCACGGCGCAGTAGAAGCACCAGACCGAATTGAAAGTTGCGCTGTAAGTGGCCCACGTGAGGAAGATCGACACGAAAATGAGCACACCAAAAAGCTTCACAGCCTTGTCGCTGACTGCCAGAAGCGGCAGGACAATAAAGCCCCAGTACACCAACTCACCAACGGGTTCCGTGTTGACGAAGTTGTGAAGGATGCTGTGCAGATCAGAAATGTTGTAAATAAGTCGACCATTGCTGTGTACCGCTGGCTGAATCGCCGGCGGGTTGAAGAGCATCGGCACATAGAAGGCGATGCCGAGAACAGTGGCCACGATCGCGACCCATTTCAAGCGTCGTTGTAATCCCTTGGAGTCCGTACTTCGGCTGATCGACCATGCGCTCCAAGGGATCCAGATCATCCAAAAGCAATAGGCGAAAAAGAGAAAACCGAGGCCACCAATCGTTGCGAGGGGCTCGATGCCGCCATTGTCGATCGCAGTCCATTCCAGCCCCTCGACAAATTGCTGAACCCCGAAGAAGAACGGCACCAGGGCGAGAGGCTTGTAATCAGGGCGCTCATGACGCGTAGCCAGATGATGCGAATAAAGACCAAGAGGAACGAGCACGGCTGATGCCGTAAAACTTGCCGAAGCCGAAAAACACATGCGCGGCAGGACATGGATGACATTCAAAGTGTGCCCATCAGCACAGAACATGTCACTGTTCGTGCACCAATCAGTCACTCAGAAGCGTTCTCAGCAAAACATCAAGCGATCGGGGATGCGACATCAACTGCTGATGGGTCAATACAGGAACTCTGCTTACGAGTCCTACTGGCAGATGGGCTTGCCACCCCGGGACAACCATCAAATCCCAGCGACAGTAATAACTGACGCAGTCCAATCCCTTGAGCATCTGCACATCAGCGTTGAGAGAACGCAACAGAGGACTGCCTCGTTTCATGTCGGCAAGCCCGGCGCACAGCCATGAGGGAATCCATTGAGCCGTGATAGTTCCCCGCTGCGGACTGCCAACACTGACAAAACGATGGGTGCGTTGGGCACCACCTAGCTGCTGTAGCCAGACACGCCCGATGATGCCGCCCATTGAAAAACCAAGCAGGTCCACCTCCACGTCATCACCCCAGTGCTCACGGATATGAACGTCGAGCTGCTCCGCCAGGTTGCGCAAAGGAACAGCCCCCAGGCGGTGTGGGAGATGGGGCACCAACAGTGGTACGTCATGCACCTCCAAAAGACGGACCAATCGTCGAAATAGATGAGGCGTATCCCAGAGGCCATGCACCAGAACCAGCGGTCGCCGTGATGAAGAAGGCACCGTGGTGGTCATATCAGAACGGCTTGCGGCGCCAGCGCTCAAGGCTCACCGTACCCGCGAAACCTGGAATCGGAGCATGACATTTGCTCAGCCAAAGATGCATCGGCAACGCCCCATAGATCTCCTCAAGCTCCTCAAACATGCGTTCACTAAAATGCTCGAGGGTAAGGCAGCTGATCTCTTCAGCAAGGCGCTGCAGAGCCTGAACTCCCAGGCTGTAATCAGCGGTTGCCGCCAACGAATCAGCAGAGGCAGAGTGGCTCAGATCAAGATGCAGCTCTAGATCAACACGGAACCACTGACCGTGTTCACGCTCATGGTCAAGGACCCCAACATGGGCCCAGAGGCGGAGATTATCGACTCTGATGATGTCCAGGGGATGGGTAACGTTGCTCATCCCTCCAAATCCACATGGCTGAAGCGACGCGCACCCGAGGCATAGTCGGCAGCGATGTGGCCGTCACCACGTAATCGATAGCGATAGGTCACCAGCCCCTCTAAACCCACAGGACCTCTTGGAGGCAGGGTCTGAGTACTGATACCCACTTCTGCGCCGAATCCGTAACGGAAGCCGTCGGCAAATCGCGTGGAACAGTTGTGATAAACACCGGAGCTATCGACTGAGCGCAGGAATCGCTCCGCCGTAGAGACGTTCCGGGTTGCGATCGCCTCGGTATGGCGTGAGCCATAGCGACGGATGTGCTCAAGAGCTGCCTCAAGATCATCCACAACACGAACAGACAGGGTTAATGCCAGATATTCCGTGCCCCAGTCCTCGTCGGCCGCGGCCTCACTGATCCCGAGGGCACAAGCTCCTGGATCGCCGAGCAGCCGCACACCTTCGGTCTGGAAGGCGGGGATGGCCTTCGCCAGGAAAATCCCGGCGATATCGGCATGAACCAATAGCGTCTCGATTGCGTTGCAGGCAGCCGGATACTGCACCTTGCTGTCCAGGGCAATGGTCACAGCCTGATCAGGGTCCGCCTCGGCATCTACATACAGATGACAGACCCCATCGGCATGGCCGAGCACGGGAATGCGGGTGTTGTCTTGAATGAAGCGCACCAGTTCGTTACTGCCCCTGGGGATAATCAGATCCACCAATCCCTCAAGGCGCAGCAGTGCAAGGCTGTCTTCACGGGTGGTGAGCAGAGCGAGGGCTTCGGGAACGACCGACGTGGCAGCGAGTCCCTCTTGCAGTGCTGCCATGACTGCCTTGTTGGTGCACTCGGCTTCACGTCCACCCTTGAGGATCGCCCCGTTGCCGGACCGGATCGCCAGTGAGGCGATCTGGATCACAGCATCCGGTCGGGCCTCGAAGATCACACCCACGACCCCGAGAGGGACGCTGACGCGTTCAAGCACAAGACCGTCATCAAGCTCCCGGTGTAACTGACGTCGGCCGAGGGGGTCAGCAAGCTCTGCCAGCTGTCGCACCCCGGTGATTGCTCCTTCAAGCTTGACTTCATCGAGCTTGAGACGGGCCATGAGTGCCGAAGCAAGCCCACTCTGCTCGGCGTTCTCACGGTCCCTACGGTTCGCGGCAACGATGGCGCCGGTGTGCGCACGGAGTGACTCCGCCATGGCCAGCAGCGCCTGCCGACGCTGGTCATCGCTGGTCAGGCCCAGATCCGTGGCGGCGCGGCGCAGGCCCACCGCCACAGACAGAAGCTCCGGGGAGGGGTCTGGAACGGCCTGCACGGGCGACATTTAAAAACGACTTCCATCATCCCGCCTGGGGAGACGCTGAAGGCAACAGCCGCTGAATTGCCAGGCGTGCGGCGCCCAGACGCCCCGCGCCATTGCCTAGTGCACACGCCTTGATTTGGAGGCCCTCGCGACTCACCTCCTGAACACGGGTAGCGACCTCATGTCGCAGCGCAGGAAGGAAATGCTCACTGGCCCCAGCCAATCCCCCCCCAATCAGCACCAGCTGCGGTGTGAATAGGTAAACGAGCGAACTGATCCCTGTGCCGAGAAGCTGGCCGTAGCGCTCCCAGTGGGCCCTGGCCTGCGCATCCCCACTGGATGCGGCCATGGCCAGTGAGGACGGCTCTTTGCCACTGAGCCGCTTCAAACCGGCGATGCTCGCAAACTGTTCCAACGACCCCCTGTTGCCACTGTTGCACTCAGGTCCATCTGGAAACAGCGTGATCAGCCCCGGTTCCGCGGCAGCTCCGTTGTGACCTGTGAATAACTGGCCACCGACCATCACTCCTCCGCCAACGCCGGTTCCCAGTGTGAGCAGCACCACGTCGCTGCAGCCCAGGGCCGCGCCTTTCCAGGCCTCACCCACGAGAGCGCAGTTACCGTCATTGGCGAGAGTGACCCTTCGCTGCAGGCGTGGTTCAAGCCACGCGGCCAGTGGTACCTCCTCCCAGCCCGGCAGATTGATGCAAACGCGGGCCACCCGCGCTTGGGCATCCATCGGACCAGGCAGGCCAATCCCCACCACCGAAGCCAAGCCATGAGGGTCGAGGCTTCCGATCGCCTCGACGATCTCCACACAAACTGATCCCGGTGTGGCGGGTTGAGGCGTTGGACGCTGATGTTCCGCCAGCAACTCTCCCTCAAGGCTGAACAGACCCAGCTTGATCGCGGTTCCGCCGAGATCGACACCTAGAACGCACCGCTCAGCGATCGATTCAGTCATCGCTCAGAAGCGCATGAACAACTGCAACTGGCTCTGCCAAGTGCCCTGACTATCAACCGATCCAGACAGACTCATGTTCGGGTTGATCTGATAGGTCACGGTTCCCTGCGACGGGATGTCGTTGCGATTAGGAGCAGCCAGCACAGAGAAGTCGAAGCGTTCAGTGATGGAAACACCCACGTCGGTCACGAGGGCGAGCTGTGGAGGGACCTGGCCGGAAACGCGCTCCTTCTCATTCTGAACAACGGTGTTGACGTAGGTCGGATAAAGGGCGAACTGCAGCCTCTGGCTGAACGAATCCGAGAGCGTTCCAAGGACCGGAGACAACAGCGACTGCCCAAGAACGGCGGCCAGAGCCGCTCCGGCGCCAGCTCCCGAAAGACCAGCCAGAGAGTTACCGCCGATCAGTGCCAGCAGCTGCGGCTGGGGAAGCGATGGTGAACTACGCAGAGTGATGCTCTGACCCAGTCGGTCGGCCGGTCCGGTGGCCGAGAGCATCACCTTGATGAGCCGGAGCTGACCTCCGGCACCGAGATTGCCGAGACCGTTGGTCTCAAACACCGATTTGGAGAAGGCATTGTTGTTGTCATTGTTGACGGTCACGTTGTCGGAGACCCTGGTGACCATGGCGACATCCACGTAGGGGATCAGCCCGAGCGAAGGGGTGAACACCGCGACATTTGCAGCGGCGCGATCAAGGTTGAAAGTCGTGGTGAACGCGGTCACCCGACCTGACAACAACTGAACAACGCCACGCAGTTCCAGGCTTGGGTCAAGAGCTCCATTGACGGTGAGCAGACCTGCCGTGGTGAAGTTGTACCAAGGCTGCATTTCCACTCTCAGCTTGGGACCAAGCGTGAGGCGCAGGTCGCGGAATCCGATGAAGGGAAGTTTCGGCAGGGATGCCTTGATCGAGCGGCTCGTCTCCGCCTCCACATCAGCACTCTGCAGAAGCAGAGGCTCTTTGAAGTCCCACTTTTCCTCAAGAAGTTCATCAACGGAGACGGCCTTGGTCAAGAAAGCCTTGGTGGAGTCAGCCTTCTGAGAGAGTGGACTCCTGACGCGCGAAAGCACCGAGCGGTTCGGCCGAATCGCTCCATTGCTGACCTCGAGAATTCCGCCGATCTGTGGGTTCACCACAGCTCCGGTGATCATTAGGTCAGCGCCGACCTGCACATCGGCATTGGGAAGTTTCACCCGTGCCTTCTCGAGCTGGATTCGCAGGGGTTTGGCCTCGGGATAGGGGCGCAGAAGTGCAAGAGCACCACTTCCCTTGAGTTGACCACCTGCGCCAACACTTCCCTTGAGTGACTGCACTTCCAAGCGGTCAAAGTCGAAGAGCATGGAGCCGTTGACTTTGGCAAGGCTCTGACCCTGTGTCTTGAAGGCAGCGTCCTTGATCACGATGTAGCCATTGGCTTTCGGCGTCAGCAGAGTGCCACCGAGCAACAGGCGAAGATCCACATCACCCCTGTCCCAGGTCACGGTGTCGTTAGCCAACCCGGTCAGGAACTTCAGGCCATCGCCAAGACTCACAATGCGGACATCGAGCGGCTGATCAGCAGCAAAGGGAATTCTTCCGGTGAGGGTCACTGGTTCTCTGGAGGATTCAGAGACGAGAGCCAGATCGAGCTTGAGAGCCTGATCGCTCAGCAGTACCTGTCCGCGTTTAAGCGCAATCGGATTGGGGCCGAGCCGTGCATTCTCGAGAACCAGCTCGCTGCTGATTGTTGCCTTGGCACCGTCGAGGCGGTAAGTGCCGCTCATGCCAAGGGCTCCCATCAGGGACCTCGGCACGGGTGCAACCAGTGCCAGCAGGCTGAAGGGCAGATGCGCAAAGGAGAACTGCCCCTCTCCTCCCTGCAGTGGACCTTCAATCCGTGCGGTGAAGGGTTTCACTTGCAAGGCGTAATCCGCATCATCACCCTCGATCCATAGATGCCCCCGGGCATTGAGATCAAGATTGAGACGACTGATCCGAGGACCGGTCAGATCGATCACCGCATCCACCTGCCCGCGGAGATCCTCAACACGGAACGGTTCACGGTCACGGTTCTCCCTCCGTGCCTGCAGCAAGGCCTGCCGAGCGTCACGCAAGGCCTGCAGTTGCCCGTCAAGATTGCCGCCGAATGTGTTCACCAGCAGCGTGCCCAGATCTGCCGCTGAGCCCTGCTCTAAGGGAGCATCCTGATTGAGCCTGGGCAGGCTTAGGACACTGTTGCTGAGCCAGCGAGCGCTCAGTCCCCTGGCCACGGCCTCACCCTTGAAAGGACCGTCAACCCGTCCTTCGACATCCACGGTGATCTGGCCCGTATCCGGTGGCAGTAGCTCGCCCGTGATCGCGTAACGACGATCCGAATAACGGCCTGTGAGCAGAATTTGCTGAAGCTGCAGCCCCATGATTCCAGGACGGCTGATGCTCAGATCGCCTGTCATGGCGAGCGGTTGCAGCCCAAGTGTGCCGTCACCACTCAAGCGGCCGTAAACCCCTTCCCAGCGTTGCTTGGGCGGAAGAGCCAGTTCAAGTCCATCAACCGTTAGGTCATTGGCTGTCCATTGGTAAGCAGCCGGCGTTCCACTGAGCTGCAGATCCCCCTGGCGGCGGCGCAGCATCACTTCGCTGGGGAGCCAGTTTGCGCCCAGCCGGGCCTCAAGTGATCCCGCGATGACCGAGCCAACCGACGCCATCGACAGCACACCGCCTCCACCGGAGCGACCGAGGAAGGTTCCACGCCAGTCCTCCATCAGGCGCATAGCACCCGCCCGCGGATGATTCAGCGCAAGACGCAGATCAGGCCGCAGTGCCTCAAGAGGGCCCAGCACCCGCCCTGAGGCCGAAATCGTTCCATCCATTTCCGTACCAAGAAGAGGACCCAGCCGCTTCAGGGGGTAGGAGTCAAGATTCAGATCAGCCTCCAGTGGACCGGTTTTCAGACCACCTGCACCAAGGCTGAGCGGCATCTGAGCACGGGCGGTGAGATCAGGACTGCGGAACTGCTCAAGCTTCAGCAATCCCGATTGCGCAGTCCAGCCAGCCTGCAGCGACCAGGCCTGCAGCAAGGGATTGCTGGCCTGAGCGATAGCTAGAGATACTTCCGGCTTGAAGGATGCTCCGGTCAACCTCAGCTCTCCTTCAAGGGGAGCTTCAGTGCCGAGAAGAGACGGAACGAGAGGAAAGCGCTTCCAAGCGGGCCCCGCCAGATCAAGCTGCTGGGTCGCAATCTTCAACTGAGGATGCAACGCTCCCTTGGCCTTCACATCCAGACCGGGTGCTTTGAGATCAAGCCCATCCAGTCTTGCCGACCAGTTCTGGGAGTCACGCCAATCCGCACTCAGTTGCGCACCAAGTCGAAGAGGTCCGTCCACCGGGATGGAGTCGGGCAAAGCCCAAAGCCCACTGATGCGCAATTTCGGTTGGTACCAGTCACCGTCCAACTGGAAAGCCAGATTGCGGTTCTGATCCAGTTCCTTGAGAGCTCCTTTGAGAGCAAAGGAACGGTTGAGACGCACACTGCCCCCAAATGAGGCCTTGTAAGGCCCGTAAGTCCATCCACTGTTCGTGACTTTGAGCACGTCCCCACGACAACTGATGCGCAGTTGCGGCGACTCAAGCCTGTGCTCCATGGCCTGGCCGCTGAACTCAGCTTTTTGCAGGGATACTCCCCCGCTGCAATTGGCTTGTCCCCGACGCCAGCCCAGGCGCAGGTTGCCTCCCAGCTGCCCCCGCATCTGAAAAGGCCACTGCAACGGCAGCAGGCCCTGATAACGAGCCAACTGAATCCGTTCCAGTCGGGTGGTGAGCTCAAACTCCGGGCGGACCCAGCGCCCCTGTGCCTTAACGGTGATACGCCCCCTCTCTGGAAGCACAAACTTGAGGACGCCATCAGCCCTGTGCTCATCCAGACGGATGCCGCTCCAACCTGCAGCTGTGAGACTGAGTCCTGCAGGAGCAATCCGGATCCTGGCAGGATTGCTGAAACGCACCTTCAGATCCACTCGGGGGGGTTTGCCCTGTTTTGGGAAGGGGCCTGGAACCCAGTAATCACCATTGTCATTGCGCCGAAGCTCAAGATGAGCTCCTCTGACCCGCACCTGTAACACCGGCCTGAATCGCTGCAGACTGGCCAGGGGATCGAGCCCGATGGTGATGCGCTGAATCTCCGCAGTCGACTGATCAAGTGGACCTTTGCGGACCTGAACAGGTCCTAAAGCGATTCCCTGCAGACCCAAGCCGCGATAGCGACCGATACTGACGGGATGACCGAGGGGCTTAGAGATCTGAGCCTCAATGCCTGGACGCAGACGCTGAAACAGGGAATCGGCCCAGCGATCGGCCGAGAACCAGAGAGCGCCCCCACCGATGAGGGATCCTCCCAGAACAGACAGAACGAGCCTGTTACGCCGCATGCTGGTTGGACCTCCTCGCATCGATGCCCGTCAATACGCCGGAGGTCGACGCAATATAAGGACCACATTCCCAGCAGACCAGCCCATGCCACTTGAGGAATTGCTCTCCACCTCCAGCATCTGGCTCGCCAAGGGCGGAGTTGCGCTGTTCGGCTTGACCCTGATCGCTTTCATCGCCCGCTGGGGGATCCGTTTCCGACTGGTGGGAGTGAGCAGCTTCACGCTGCTGTTGTCGGCCAGCTGCTGGGCTTTTGGTCTCAGCTACACCCCAAGCATCAGCGTGGAGGGTGCACTACGGGCACCGATCGTTTTTGACAATGGTGACAACCTTGTTGTGGCGCAGGCCCAGGCCGATTTTCCCGACGAAGCGATCGAGCCAACCCTGCAGCAACTAGCAGGGAACGTGCGTCCCGGCGGCCGCAACAGCCCGGAGGTGACCGTTCGCCTGCGTCAACTGCAGCCCGCAGGTGAAGGGGCTTCCCGATCGGTGGTTCTGGGTGAAACCGTGCGCGACTTCCGAGCCGGATGAGACCCGAGGATCCTCTGCAGGACCTACCCCAGGGCCTCCGCGATGAACAGAAACAGCTTCTTGCCTCCGGCATTACCACCTGGGGGCAGCTGCAGGCTCTGGACGCGCTGCAGATCAGTCGACTTGCCGCCAGTGGGCGGGCGTCAGCACGCAACCTCAGACGGCTTCAAGGCATGGCGGATCTCGCCTGCGCGTTAGACCTGGCTCCCCAGGATGCTGCCCTGCTGATGCATGCAGGACTGGCCACCGTGACAGCGATCGCTGCGGCTTCCCCTCAGGACTTGATCACCAGAACCGGACGGCTTGAACGTCAGCTGCGCAGCGGGCGTCCCCCGGTTGTGGATCTGGTTCTGGCCCGTCGCTGGATCAAGAGGGCCAGGGAGAGGCAAAACACGAACTGACCGTCCAGACCAGCCAGGTCTGTCTCACCCGTTTCAAATGAGGTCAGATTCGGACAGAGGTTCCGATGTATTTCCTCAACAACCTCAGATTCTCAACAGTTGCGGTTATTTCAGCGCTGTTTGCGCTGAGCCCTGTCAGTCATGCCCAGTCTTCGCTTTTGGAGAGCGTCAAACGCAATCCTGGGGAAGCTCAGGCGCTCTGCCAACAATTCAAATCCATCAATTCCCGTGGTGAGTCAGCACTGTCGAGCCAATCCATTGCTGTGATTGCCGGCCAACGCAACCTCAACAAAACGGAGGCTGAAATTGTGGCGACCTACGTGATTGGACTCAACTGTCCGGATGTTCGCTGATGCGTCACTAATCACCCGCGACGGCGTTGAGCTCGTCTCACGGGTGTGGCGACCCTGCGGCCATGGACCCTGGCCTGCACTGTTGATGCGACAGCCCTACGGCAGGTCCATCGCATCAACGGTCACGCTTCCCCACCCCGATTGGTGGTGCAGTCACGGCTTTGTCGTCGTGGTTCAGGATGTGCGCGGTCAGGGAGATTCGGAAGGATGCTTCCGAGGATTCGCGCAGGAAGCCCAAGACACTGAAGACACCTTGACCTGGCTGAGGCAAAGACCAGAGGTCAATGGTCGTGTCGGCATGTATGGCTTCTCCTATCAGGGTCTGACTCAACTGCTGGCGCCTCCGGGCTGCCAGCCGCCTGACTGCCTTGCACCGGCCATGTGCGGCCTGGATGAACGCGATCACTGGAGCTGCGATGGCAACGCCCACTGGTGGCACTTGGGACTGGGCTGGGGATTGCAGCTGGCGAGTCTTCAGGCCAAAAAGCGGGGAGATCATGGGGCCTGGGACGAGATCAGACGCAGCCTTGAGGACGGCAGCTACCTGCGTGAAGGCATGGCGATGCTTGAACGCCATGATCCCTGCGGCATGGCCCTGCGCTGGCTCAAGCAAAACCCCGAACGGGACAGCGACTGGATCCACCATTCCGTGGCGCATCGATGGCTGCAGCAGCCCATGCTGTTACTGGGCGGATGGTGGGATCCCCATCTCCGCGGCGTGATTGCGCTTGCGGAACAAGCGAGGGCGGCAGGAGGTCGACCTGAACTTCACATCGGTCCAGCCACCCATCTTCAGTGGTGGGCAGAGAGCAGCGCCTTGCTGCTGAACTTCTTTCAGCGGCATCTGATCTCCTCTCCCAGCGACTCCGCACCTCTGCAAAGTGCAGATGACATTGTTGTTTGGCTCTGGAACCAGGTCAGCGAAAGCTGGAGCGGACCGAAGGATCTGAATCCAGCATCGATCACTCCCTCATCCGGGATCTCAGCACAACCATCAACCCAGGAGCGCTGGTACCTCTGCAGTCGTGGCCTCGCTTGCCTTGAGCCTGAAGAAGGACAGATTCTTTCTATAGAACCTGATCATGCCGGCAGGGTGATGATCGTTCATGACCCATGGAGGCCTGTGCCCGCCATCGGCGGCCATCTCAGCCCCAGTGCCGGCCCCTGCGATCGGGCATCCCTTGACCGACGCAGTGATGTGGCGGTGTTTAGCGGTGAAACCCTGCAAGGCGCGCTCCATCTCAATGGCAAGCCAAAGCTGAGGCTTCGCGTCTGCGCCGACCAGCCTGGATTCGATCTTTGTGTGGCACTGTCGCGATTGCCGCTAGGCACGAACACAGTGCAACAGCTTTCAACGGGGATGCTGCGAGTACGCGGTGAGGGAGCCCTCGAGCTCTGTGAACGGGAGCTGGAACTTCAGCCTCTGCATGCCACGCTCGAACCGGGCGACCGGCTGCGCCTGTCGATTGCAGGAGCCGCCTGGCCAGCCATTGGGATCAATCCCGGGCAACCGACCATGGCCTGTAGCGCACCTAGCGCCGATTGCCGCGTGATCAGCATTGAGTTGCACCTTGAGATAGCTCAGTTGTGGATGCTGCCTCTGCTGGAGCCCCAACACCTAGGAACTCCGGCAGACTGACGCGATTGTTTTGTCGATTGCCGTGAAGTTCGCCTCCTGTCTTCTGGCCACTGCCATGGCCACATGCACTGTGGAGATGATCCCCGCGGTGAGCGTCCGAGCCGAGGTTGGAGTTGCCCAGGCCCTCAATGCGCCGCGGACCAATCTCACGCCAAGCCAAGCCAAAACGGCCGCCAGCAAACTTCTCAAGTCGATCCAAACGAAAAACGCCCAGGGCATCTACGAGCTATTGGCAACGCCCCTGAGATCAGCCACCAGCGTGGATGCCATAAGCCAGCGCCTACAAAGCGCACCCTTGATTGAGTCTTTCCGGGTGGGCGCGATCAACCAGGGTCTTGACGACACGACCGTAGAAACGGTGGCAATCACCAACAGTGGCACCCGCGAACTGCCACTTCTATTGGTGCTCGATGACGACGGACAACTGCTGGCCTGGAAGTGGGTCGACACGATGCTCCCCATCGAACAAACCGCACTGAACTTTGTGAAGGATCTTGATGCCGGTCGTTGGGTCGCAGCCCGCTATTACCTGGACCTCGACTTTCAGAAGGAGATCTCCCCAGCTGACCTCAAACGCAAATGGTCGAAGCTGGAGCGGGTCCTTGGGGGCGTGAAGAGCATCAAGAGCTCACTTGCAGCCTCGAGCAGCAGTGAGCAGCAGTTGGTGCTGGTCACGATCGAATTCGGCAACATGACCGACAATCTTTTCGTGATCTTCAACCGCCAGGGGCGGATCATCAACGTCGACTTCTCAGCTGATCTGGTCTGAAATCCCTGGCAGGGAAGGAGTTTGAGCGGGCTTTCCGCTTAAGCTCCCGGCCTACGAAAGCTCCGTCGACATGACCATCGCTGTGCAGGACTGGATGGTTGAGGACGCCCAGCGACTTGCGGAGTGTCGTCATGACTACCCCTTCTCCGTTCTCGGCCCTCAATCGCAGAACAACGGCGGCTGGGTGATCCGTGTCTGGATGCCCGAAGCCAATCATGTGACTCTTCTGATCGATGGAGAGGAAATTGCTATGGCAACTCCCCACCATCCCTGGATCTTCGAAGCAGAGGTCGGTCACAACCCAGGCAGTGCATACAGGATCCGCGTGAACCGTGGAGGGATCACCCATGAACAGCATGATCCCTGGGCTTTCCGTCAGGAATGGATGGGCGAAATGGACCGCCATCTGTTCGCAGAGGGCAACCACCATCACATCTGGCGGCGCATGGGTGCCCATCGCTGTGATCAGGACGGAGTCCAGGGGGTGATGTTCTGCCTGTGGGCTCCCAACGCGCGCAGCGTCAGCGTGATTGGCAACCTCAACAGCTGGGATGGACGCCAACACCCCATGCAACAGCGCCTGGGAGGGATCTGGGAGCTCTTCGTCCCGGGACTGGCTGAAGGAGAGCTCTATAAGTATGAAATCCGTACCCAGGACGGCCACTGCTACCAGAAGGCCGATCCCTATGGCTTCCATCACGAAGTGCGTCCAGACACAAGCTCCCTGGTAAGCCACCTCGATGGTTTCAACTGGACCGACAGCAGCTGGATGCAGACACGGGAGAGCAGCAATGTGCTGGACCAGCCGATCTCTGTGTACGAGATGCACCTTGGGAGCTGGATTCATGCGTCCGCGGAAGAGCCTTTCATCGAGGCCGATGGCAGCCCAAGGACGCCTGTTCCCGCAGCAGATCTCAAGCCAGGCGCGCGTCTTCTCACCTACTCAGAACTGGCTGATCGGCTGATTCCTTATGTCAAGGAGAGGGGTTTCACGCACATCGAACTGATGCCGATCACCGAGCATCCATTTGATGGCTCCTGGGGTTATCAGGTCACTGGCTGGTATGCCCCCACCAGCCGTTACGGAACCCCAGATGAATTCCGGTCTTTCGTTGACCGCTGCCACGCCAAGGGCATCGGCGTGATCATCGACTGGGTGCCAGGTCACTTTCCCCGTGACAGTCATGGCCTTGCCTTTTTCGATGGCTGCCATCTGTATGAACACGCCGATCCACGTATCGGCGAGCACAAGGAATGGGGCACGCTCATCTTCAACTACAGCCGCAACGAAGTGCGCAACTTCCTTGTGGCCAACCTGGTGTTCTGGTTCGACCAGTTCCACATCGACGGCATCCGGGTGGATGCGGTGGCCTCCATGCTCTACCGCGACTACCTGCGGCCGGACGGCGAGTGGCTACCCAATGAGAACGGCGGCCGTGAAAACACCGAAGCAGTGCGTTTCCTTCAGCAGGCCAATCACGTGCTCTTCCAGCATTTCCCAGGAGCACTGTCGATCGCGGAAGAATCGACCACCTGGCCGATGGTGACCCAACCCACCGACATTGGCGGCCTTGGATTCAACCTGAAATGGAACATGGGCTGGATGCACGACATGCTCGATTACTTCGAGCTGGATCCCTGGTTCCGTCAGTTTCATCAGAACAACATCACCTTCTCGATTTGGTACACCTACACCGAGAATTTCATGCTTGCCCTAAGCCACGATGAAGTGGTGCACGGCAAGAGTCATCTCTTGCACAAGATGCCTGGAGACGACTGGCAGAAATACGCGAACACGCGCGCTCTTCTGGCCTACATGTGGACTCATCCAGGCAAGAAAACCATCTTCATGGGCATGGAATTCGGTCAGCGAGCCGAATGGAATGTATGGGGCGACCTGCAATGGGATCTGCTGAACCACGAACCGCATCAAGGGCTTCAGCTGCTGGTGGGTGATCTCAATGCTCTTTACAAGGCCGAACCAGCTTTGTGGAGGGATGACTTCGATCAGTTCGGCTTCCAGTGGATCGACTGCAACGACAATCGGCATTCAGTGATCAGCTTCATGCGCAGGGAAAGTAGTAGTGGAACTTGGCTTGTGGTGGTGGCCAATTTCACTCCTCAGAGCCATTCCCATTACAGAGTTGGCGTACCGCTGGCGGGCTTCTATGAAGAGATCTTCAACACGGATGCCTCCAAATATGGCGGCAGCAATCTGGGCAATATGGGTGGAAAACCCACCGATGAATGGGGCATCCACGGTTACGACAACTCCCTCGATCTCTGCCTGCCACCGTTAAGCCTGATGGTGTTCAGACACGATCCCAAACGCAGCCTGAGCGCTCTTGAACAAAGCAAGAGCGACTGAGCCGTGCTCAGCGATGTGACGAACAGCTCAGCATGCCTGGAATCCAGCGTTTATGCACGGTTCCTTCAAGTAGGTTTCCGGGTGATTTGATTTCGGCTTGATGAGCGACTCTCTACCTCTGTTACTGCGTGCAGCCCGCGGTGAAGCGGTGGAGCGTCCTCCGGTCTGGATGATGCGCCAGGCTGGTCGTTACATGAAGATCTACCGCGACCTGAGGGATCAGTACCCCAGTTTTCGCGAGCGCTCCGAGAACCCCGATCTCTCTTACGAGATTTCGATGCAGCCCTTCAGGGCCTTCAAGCCTGATGGCGTGATCTTGTTCTCCGACATCCTCACGCCTCTTCCCGGCATGGGCATCGACTTCGACATCGTCGAAAGCAAAGGGCCTCAGATCGGTGATCCAATCCGCAACATCGACCAGGTCAATGCTTTGCGTCCTCTGATTCCAAGCGAATCAATGCCCTTTGTGGGCGAAGTGCTGGGTCGTTTACGTGAAAGCGTCGGCAATGAGGCTGCTGTGCTGGGTTTCGTTGGTGCTCCCTGGACGCTGGGTGCCTATGTGGTGGAGGGCAAAAGCAGCAAGAACTATGCGGTGATCAAGGCCATGGCCTTCCGTGAGCCAGAACTGCTGCACAAACTGCTCGACCATTTCGCCGAGTCCATTGCCAACTACCTGCGCTATCAGATCGATTCCGGGGCACAGGTCGTGCAGATGTTCGACTCCTGGGCCGGCCAACTCAGCCCAGCCGACTACGACGTCTTCGCAGCCCCCTACCAGAAAAAGGTGGTCGAATTGGTCAAACAGACCCATCCCGACACCCCATTCATCCTCTACATCTCCGGCAGCGCCGGTGTGATCGAACGGATGGCCCAGACCGGCGTGGACATCATCTCTCTCGACTGGACCGTGGATATGGCAGAGGCCTGTGCACGCCTGCCTGAACACATCGGAGTGCAGGGCAATGTGGATCCCGGCTTGCTGTTCGGAACCCCACAGGCCATTGAAGCTCGAATCGATGATTGCGTTCGCAAGGCCCGAGGTCGCCGCCACATTCTTAATCTCGGCCATGGAATCCTCCCCGGCACGCCTGAGGACAATGGAGCTGCCTTCTTCACCGCTGGCAAGAGCGTGATGGACAGGGTCGGGGCTCTCGCTTGAGTCAAACCACCACTCCGGCGCGCATCCTGATCACCGGTGCCAGCGGCTGTGTCGGTCAATACACCAGCTCATGGCTGCTGGAGAACAGCGACGCTGAGCTGCTGCTCTGGCTGCGTGATCCCAGCAAACTCAATGCGATCTCAGCGGATCATCCAAGGATCCAGTTGTTGGTGGGCGACCTTCGCGAGACCGATCGTTTCGCATCCGAGCTGGCCAGCGTGCACCGCGTGATCCACACAGCCACAGCCTGGGGTGATCCCGAGCGGGCCCAGCAGGTCAATGTGGTGGCAGTGAAGCGAATGCTGTCACTACTCAATCCATCATTGATCGAGCAGATCACGTATTTCTCCACAGCCAGCATCCTGGATCGACATCTGCAGCCCCTAACCGAAGCGCTGGCCTACGGCACTGAATACATCCAGACGAAGGCTCAGTGCTTGAAAGATTTGGAGGAGCATCCTCTCGCCGAGAAAATCGTTGCCGTCTTTCCCACTCTGGTGTTTGGAGGCCGGGTCGACGGCAGCAGCCCTTTCCCCACCAGCTACCTCACCGAAGGACTTGCGGAGGCAAGCAAATGGCTTTGGCTGGCTCGATTTCTTCGGGCCGATGCCAGTTTTCACTTCATCCATGCAGCAGACATCGCTGCAATTTGCGGCCATCTCGCCACCCACCCGCATCAACGCAACCGGGAGCCCGGTCAGGGAGCTGTCCGCAGGATTGTGATGGGACAGAAGGTCATCAGCGTGAACGAAGCAGTAGTCAGCCTCTGCCGCTGGCGGGGAATTCGACGAACGCCTGGCATCCCTCTCTGGCCCTGGTTAATCGAAACACTGATCCGGGTGCTGCCGATCGAAGTCAATGCCTGGGATCGCTTCTCCATTCGTCAGCGCCATTTCATTCATGAACCGGTGACCCAACCGGAGCGCTTTGGAGAAAAAAGCCATGCGCCAGACCTTGAGGCGGTCCTACAGGATTCAGGTTTACCGAGGCGAAGATCACCCTGAAGTGCCCCTATAATTAGTCAACTTCAACAGTCGTCATGCTGAAGAGCCTTAAATCAATTTTCTACACCGCACTTGCCTTCGTGCTGGCCTGCACAGTGGGTGTCGCCTCTGCCAGTGCAGCCACCGTCGAGGTCAAGCTTGGCGCAGATTCAGGAATGCTGGCCTTCGAACCCAGTTCCGTCACGATCAAAGCTGGTGATACCGTCAAGTTTGTTAATAACAAGATGGCGCCTCACAACGCCGTCTTCGAAGGACACGACGAATACAGCCACCCCGACCTGGCCTTCTCTCCTGGAGAATCTTGGGAAGAAACCTTCAGTGAAGCCGGCACCTACGACTTCTACTGCGAGCCCCATCGTGGAGCAGGCATGGTTGGCCAAGTCATCGTGGAGTGATCTTCTTGATCTCACCTGATTTTTCAGGTTTCAACACATTCAGACCCCAGATTGTCAATGTTCACTCTGGGGTCTTTTCATGTTTTTGATGATGGATAGGTTTGGCATAGAGATGAACGCCAAGGGATGCCCAACCCTGCTTCTGTACTGGCACTGCTCCTGAGCCTCTGTCTGAGTTTCGGGGCCGCTCTGCCCGCAAGAGCCGTCACTGACCCAGATCTGTCCCATGGCGCGCAGCTATTCTCCAGCAACTGCGCTGCCTGCCATATGGGTGGCGGCAATGTCATCCGCGCCAGTCGCACTCTCAGCCTGGCCGACCTGCAGGCCTACCTCGACTCCTACAACCAGCATCCGATTGAAGCGATCGAAAACCAGATCGAGAACGGTAAAAATGCGATGCCTTCCTATGAAGGCAAGCTGAGTCTTACGGACATCGATGATGTTGCTGCATATGTGGAGAAACAGGCTGAAAAAGGTTGGTCACGATGAGCCGAGAAGCATTGAGTTCTTTTGTTCATGCGCTCGAACACAGTGCAGCGCTCAGACGACAACTGCATGCATGTTCAGATGATGCTGAGATCGTTTCCTTGGCAAGAAGTCTCGACTTCGCAGTAAATCGTGCTGATCTGATCGAAGACAAGCAGGCATCGACCTTGGAGAGCTGGTTCAGCCGCAGTGCTCTGGGAATCCGGCCGCCCGGCTGCACCAATTGAAGCTTTGCAGCCCAGCGCAAAGCTGCGGCTGCGCAACACAAAGATCCAAAATAGTAGCAACAGTCACATTTTGAACTTCCTTTAAGGCTTTTACAAAGCAGCTTTGCTGGACGCTGCAGATCGACGAAAGTGCATTGGCTCGAGAATGCTCATGAACGACACCGTTCACAACCGTCGCGGCACAAGCCTGAAATGGGAAACCAACGGAGAACTAGCCGGAGCCGATCTACGCAACATCCTGCATCGACTTCAGGAAGCCGACCCCAATGCTCAGGGACTGAATCAATGCGACTTGGTTGATCGCCCACTGCAGAAGTGATTGAACTGGTCAGGCAGCTGACTAAGCACCAGTGACTGAGATCAGCGCAGTTCTGCCATGCGATCAACACTGGATCCAATGCATTCAACAACGTATCCCTGCAACCCCTGGTCGTCGCTGCCTAGGTTCAGCCTGAAGAGATAGGCATTCACCCAGGCCGTTTCAGTGTTATTGGCGTCGTGTCCTCGGTCAGCAAAACCAGGTTTCTGATGAAACAGGTGCAGAAGGATCGCCAAAACATCCTGGCGGGTAAGGCTTTCAGGGTCGATTGACGGCAGTTGATCCCTGATCTCAAGAAAGGAAATCGAAGCTGAATAATCGAAATCTTCAGGTGTCACAACCGAGATCAGCACTGCCTCAATGTTGAGATGGTAGGAGCGCCAAACGCAATGACGATCAGTTAGCCATGAGCCTTGAACAGAACGACCGCCACCACTGGATCGAAGAAATCGCCTTTCTTGAAGCGCGCCTGAATGGCAGTCAGGGGGACATAGACCAAGAAGATCGAGCTGCCTGCGAAGAAGCCCTGAAAGCGGCAAAAATCAATCTTGCAACCTGTTGCTGAGCATTGCAGAACAGGGTGCTGAGATCGGGTCTCAGGAGCGCAGCGTATGGCAAGGGGAAACGAAGCTTTGGCGCTTGGCAAAGAGCTGCTTGCGAGGCCTAGAAGCACTCTGGAGACGAATCGTTTCAGACAAGAGCTTGGCCTGGAGTGACTTCTGACGGTTCTCTTGATCACGCCAGTACTGCTGGATCGTGCGAGGCCAATGCTCAGACACCCGGTCAAGCTTGGGAGTCTTCTCGCCGGAGATATTGATCACGGACATGCAGCGCACCACCAATGAGGTCACTTCCAATCCCTAGCCAGGGCCCAACGGAGTGGCAGCAAGCTCGTCACTGCTGACATGAACTGATCCTGAACAAACAAAACCGATTCAGGGATTACGCCGGTTCAACGCTTGCCGGTCGACCTGGGGGAATCAACTTCACTTTTCAAATTGCAGCAGGGAAGCTGCTGGTGGTATTGAGCAGGTTCTCGCATCGCCCAGTACTCATCCACCACACCCAGAAGGTGAGAACTGATCCGGGCTAGCCATGACTGTTTCTTCATCGCTTCATCCTGGCGAACTGGAGCAGATTCAGCCACGCGAAGCACCCTGCCAGTCTTTATTGCCGATCTTGCCATCGGAGTTCAACTCCAGAGTCCACTGCCTCCACTCTGAAGCAGAGGCTGGCGAAACAACCTCAACCAGAGCATTGTCGGTCCAGTAGTCGGGTGAATCGAGGATCCCCAAGTGCAGGGGACAGGACGGGGCAGCCTTCACAACCCACTCCTTCAGATTTGCTTAACTATGGCCCAGACCTCGGTTGAGATGCAACTGCGCCTCAGGCAGCTCCTGGAAAGGCAAGGGGACCAAGGAGATATGAAGCTGGTGAAATCAAGGCTGACTTGGCGAACCAGCAAACCCAAGAACGGGCAGTTAATCGAAGTACAGCTTGCCGTTCTCTTCCTACGCAAACAGTGAAGTTCAACTCCAGAGCAAGGCTCCCCAACAAAAATATCGAACACCAACAACAGCTCGGTCAAACAAATCAGAACATATTTGAATAAGTTAAAACGTTGGGCCCAAAGGACCCATATCCCCTGAGATCAAATTGGCGCGACCGCCACTAGCAATCAACACTCGGAAGCAACTTGAATGGATTGCTCAGACCAATAAAGGTCACTAGCACCGGACAGAAGGATTGTCTTCATCGCGGAACTAGAATCATCCTTTAAATAAAGAATTGAACCGTCATTTGCATCAATTTCTGCAGTAATTCCCTCTTCATATATTAATATATCTTCTTCCATGTTGTAGTCGAGGAAAATTGACTGACCAAACAAATCCCCCTTGGAAAATACAATGACATCGCTTCCCTCTCCTAGTATCCAAAGGTTCTGTCCTCTTCCTGGTTTCACAAAATCGCCACCTTCTCCGGAGTTGAATGTCATCGTTCCATGCAAGCTACTCTCATCTGGCCCAATAATCACATCGGTGAAGCGGCTTCCCGTGACTCGATCCACTCCGCCAGCCATTGAGATAAATGTACTGAAGTCATCTGGAAGGAAGTCGCTTCCAAAGCCAACAAGCTCATCAATCCGAACATCATCAAAGGCATCATTACTGATAAGCGTACTGCCTTGAAGCGTATTCTCAAATTCAGAGGTCAACTCAGCTGCGGTAATCGTGTCGCTGCTGACCGAATCGCGAGCAAAAGCGGCGTATTTAATGGTGTGGTCATTGATGACAAAATTACTTTTATAATTACTTAAATCTCCACCAATATCGCTCTTCTCAAGTGATTTCTTTTTATCCAAATCAAACCATCCATCACTAGGGTAAGTGTTATCGTTAGGGTCCACATCGTCGGAACTTTGAATCAAAGACAACCAACCCTCAGCAGCATATCCGCCATCACCAGGAAGCTTCAAGTTATCAACGATAAACTCTTGACCCATAAAAGTATCAATATAAAAATCATCATTCAAAGTAATGTCCTCATAACTTCTTCCTACCAGTGGATTGGCAGCATTTGAAAAGCCTTCACCATTGGTTCCAGTATTTAAAGAAGAGGAAGCAAGCTGAAAATTCTCAAATGAGCGAACCAAAACTACAAGCTCGCCAATAATTTCTGTTTTTCTAGATTCAACGTTTCCACCTTGATTCTCTAATTGACTATATTCTTCCAACCTTTCTTGCAAAAACTCTTCGTAAAAGATTGCAGATGCATTATCAAGAGTAAAATTTGGAGCTCCATTGATACCGAAAGTCTTATTAACACTCTTCATCAGCTCAAAAGCACCTTCTGAACTTACAAACGCTTCAGGGAATGAATTCCATTGGTCAAAATTAGCACTAGCCACTCCTTCAGTGAACGAAAGACCGTCGGGCTTTAAAACACCAGCATTACCCCCAGCACCAAAAAATAGCGTATCTTCTATACCAACAATCTTTCCATAGTTTGTGGTCGTCGGATCGCTATTCGCATAGTGCTTGGTTATTTCATCAAAGACAATCCCAGGAATAGGAATGGGATTATCAACAGTTTTAGATATTTTCTCCTCAAGAAGTTCTTGCCAGAACACCTGTGTTGGTATTCTCTGATCGATCGTTAACTGATTAATCGAAGTTGGATTACCACTTGAATCAAATGCCGTAAAAGGCCCCTCTGTCTTGTCAAAGACAACAGCAGTGATGGCAAAAGTATTATCGATTACATCAAAAGTGGGGTAATCAGTATTCTCTAATTCTTCAACACTGAAATTATTGTTTTGATATCCAAAACCAAATCCCACACCTCGCTGGAGTGCGTTAATTACTTTCAGATCAATCTTTAGTGCATTGGGATCATTCTTAGACAAATCAACCGATGAAGACTGAAATCGTTGATTAAGAACTAGCAAGTCGTACAAAGAGGCAGAACTTCCTGTCCAAGCAAATCCTAAATTCGGAGGATAAAGCGAACCATCTGTTGTATCTGAAAAATTAAATACCAGATCACTGGAAACCTCCTTCACTTCATAATTCAAAATCGCTTCACGCAGCTCTGCAATTGAAGAAATAATGTCTCGTTCAGCCATTAATAGAAAGCGTTCTATCAATTAATAAAAGCAAATTCTAAATCTGCCAGCCGCCTTAACAAAAACGCAAGATTTTTTGTAGCATCGGAAACAGTTTTACCGCCTTTTGCCGGAAGGCGTGATGGATGATGCGGTGCACTCAATGTGAATACTTCAAGAATCAGGCTCGAAGCAATCAATACAAATCAAGCATTGCAGCCCCCAAATTGCCTCGATCCTGAGGAGATTGGACCAATTCGTTCACCTATTAAGGGCCAAGCCACCAGTTCATCGATCCAACCCAAGAAGGGAATCAATTAGCTTCTTAGATTTCTGACTTGCACGCAAAGCTCCCGTTCAAAAGCAGTGTCGTAAAGCACGAACCCCATAGTTTTGAAGGGATAAGAATGGCAATGCTGAGCATCTCTAAAAGTTACTGAGCCGCTGATTTGGATTTCCATAATTTGCAAATCCTGGAATCATGAATTCTGGACACAGCGAACCATATATTTAACATTAATTGCTATTGGCAAATACTATCAAATTCGTGTCCGAGTATTCACAACAAAATTGTAGAGCTGTTCTGAAAGTATCCAAATCAAGAATTTAGCTTCAGCCATACAAAGATGTTGCAAACGATATTCACGAGAATCCAAAAAAAGACAATAATGGGTTGTCAATATCGTCAGAAAAGCTTTGCGTTAGCAGCAAGATAAAACAATTCAATGCCAATGCAGGTCTGATATGCTATGAAACATCTCGTTCGTTGATGGCACTACACACAACGACATTCCCTGCTGGGAAGGTATCCGGTGCGAAAGAAGTCCCAGGGGTAACTCAAAACAACTGCCCGAAATAATTATTATGGAAACTCCTGCAAGACGTCGTTGAAATTATGGATATGCTTTAATGATTGATGGCTTTCCAGGTCAACAACAAAGGGTTCTTCTAAGCTGCTTTATAACTGATGAGTAGGCAGATGAGCATCAGTGCAGGATGGTGATGATTCAGCTCAGCATCAATAGAATAGATTGATGAGGTCAACCGGATAGGTAGTACAAGTCACCTCAGGAATTGGATATTCAATCATTTAAATTTCAGTATTGGCTAAGCACTTGTGATTGACTTCGCTTATTTATTCCAGCCTTTTAAGACTGAGAAATGTAGACATTCCGTTGGAGGTCAGCGCGGTCGAATCGTTGCCGGCCAATTGCGAGACATGGTCCCAAAATGTTTTGACCTGAATTTGATTGAGGGATATTCTAAGCGTTGAATCCATGAATCCTTTTAAGAATCCAATTTGCTTTTGAATCTTGCTTTGATCAAAAAGTTCATCACAAGGAAGCTGCTGATAATGCGCTTCCTCCATTTGCCACAATAAACTCATTTCTGAAGTACACAAAGGGCTAAATATTTCAGCTGGTGATTTACAGTATTGTGGAATATATAGATCAGTTGCTTGTTCTGGACTTATTTCTTTGAGGGCAATCATTCGAGACTTAGCTTTCTGTAGTGTTACAGCGAACTTTTCGCTAAGATTACCGCAATTCAACGAACTGTGAATGTGGATGATTAGCCTGCCTCCAGGTTTGATCTCGTCAGCACGCAGCAGGAGTTTCTTTCTCCAGTTATCTCTCGAAGCTATCTCCCAGGATTGGCGTTCGAGGCAATTCATCGGAAGCTGATTCGCCCAAAGAGCATCTCCAGGAAGGCCTGTTGGAGCGCCATTGTCCAGCCAGTGCTGGGCGAAACAAGAATATCCAAGATGAATCGAGGACTCTTTCGCTAGTGGAGAATACATGCTTTTCGCGAGATATTTAAAATCAATATTTGGGAATTTCGCTTCAATCGTAGTTTTAAGAGTTTTCCAATCATTCATAGGCAAGTCGTTCATCGTAATGATGATCTTTCGTTTGCTTGCCAGCTCTTCGATCGCTCTGATTGGTGCAATTGATGATCCGCCAGTTGCGCAACCATATTCACAAATATTCAATGTCTCGTTCAGAGGTAAATTTACAAGAATCTTTGCTGCAAATTTTTTTATGAGTTCTGAAAGTTTGCTTGCTGCAAATGCCTGAACTTCTGAATTTTGATTGTAATCAACCATGCTCAAGGTGTTTGCATTAGTCATTGCGCGCTGCGAATCGGGATTCATATCTTCGACAGATGGTTGGTGAGGATTCTGCTTAGAGGTGCGTTTCAAACTGTCCGTGAATATTCAGTTAGCAATCCGTGTCATTTCAGAATGGTAGCCACATGATCATGATGGCTCGACATGCGTGGAATCACCAGCTGGCAATATTCCGTTAAGGAATGAATGTCAAATCGATCCATTGAATCTCGGAGACCTGCAGCAAGCACCTATCTGTTAGCTATTAGTTACGTCAACGAGCTGATCAACATCAGATGGCTCAGAAACTGACTGTGTCTGTTGCAATATCGAAAGTCAGTCTGCTGCCTAGAGGAGCTTTTGCGAGTTATCGATCTCAATCGACTTATGAAACCACGTAAGTTGATGATTGGAGTTGATGCACGATGCATCCGAGAAGGTCGGTTTTGAGCTCGATTACTTGCATTTGCATACACCAGAGCAATTCTTCATACTCATTGCAATCACTGGCGAGCTGCGGTCAACACGGCAAGGTAAAGATCCTCATCAACCTCCCGGATGTCGTACTCCGAGGGCATCGCACCGTGATGATGTTCGTGAACCACGGTCCAGCACATTCGCTCCAGGTCCGAGGGCGAAGGTCCGTAGAGCTCCCTCACTCTTGCCACCAGACTGGTCACAAGACTCGGGTTCACAGGGTTTTCATCCACCATGGGTCTCCAGTATTCGGTGGACCCTACCGATCTGGATCGGTTGACCGCATGCTGGAGTGAACACCGAATCGTGGAGGATCGGTTCCCCCGGCCCTTGATGATCACTTGCCCCATACGGTTGTTGCAGTACAAACGGAATCATGCAACCCACGGCCGAACAATTCACTGAAAAGGCCTGGGCCGCGATCCTCTCGGCCCAGAACCTGGCCCAGAAGCGACGCCATCAGCAACTGGAGACTGAGCATCTGATGCTGGCACTCCTAGAACAGGACGGTCTTGCCAGTCGCATTCTCGAGAAAGCCGGTGTCGCGCCATCAGCTCTGCAGAGCAACCTTGAAGCCCATCTCAGTCAGCAACCAGCTCTGCAATCTCCACCGGAATCCGTTTACCTCGGGAAGGGGCTCAATGCCCTTCTGGATCGTTCCGAATCTCTCAAGCAGGGCTATGGAGACAGCTATATCTCAATCGAACACCTTCTCCTGGCGTTAGCAGAGGATGCACGCTGCGGCCAACGCCTGCTCAGTCAGGTGGGCGCCGACGCCAAAGCCCTGAAAACCGCCATTGATGCCGTGCGCGGCAGCCAAACTGTGACCGACCAGAACCCCGAAGCAACCTACGAATCGCTGGAGAAATACGGACGCGATCTCACGGCAGCTGCCAGAGACGGCAAACTTGATCCCGTGATTGGCCGCGACGAGGAAATCCGTCGCACCATTCAGATCCTTAGCCGCAGAACTAAAAACAACCCCGTATTGATCGGCGAGCCTGGCGTGGGCAAGACCGCCATTGTCGAGGGATTGGCTCAGCGCATCGTGAACGGCGACGTTCCACAGGCGCTGCAGAACCGTCAGCTCATTGCCCTCGACATGGGGGCACTGATCGCCGGAGCCAAATATCGCGGCGAATTCGAAGAACGCCTCAAAGCGGTTCTAAAAGAAGTCACCGACTCAGAGGGACAGATCGTTCTGTTCATCGACGAGATCCACACCGTGGTGGGTGCTGGCGCCACTGGCGGAGCGATGGATGCGAGCAATCTGCTCAAGCCGATGCTGGCACGAGGTGAACTGCGCTGCATTGGCGCAACAACACTCGACGAACACCGTCAGCACATCGAAAAAGATCCAGCTCTGGAGCGTCGCTTCCAGCAGGTGCTGGTGGACCAGCCCACGGTTGAAGACACTATCTCAATTCTACGCGGACTCAAGGAGCGCTACGAGGTACACCATGGTGTTCGCATTGCTGACAGCGCTCTGGTAGCTGCCGCAGTGCTCAGCAGTCGCTACATCGCAGACCGTTTTCTGCCTGACAAAGCCATCGATCTGGTGGATGAATCTGCAGCGCGGCTGAAGATGGAGATCACCTCCAAGCCCGAGGAGATCGATGAAATCGATCGCAAGATCCTGCAACTGGAAATGGAAAAACTCTCGCTTGGCCGTGAATCGGATGCCGCCAGCCAAGAGCGGCTGGAGAGACTGGAGCGGGAACTTGCAGAACTCTCGGAACAACAAAGCACCCTCAATGCTCAGTGGCAGCAAGAAAAGGGAGCAATTGATGAGCTTTCTAACCTCAAGGAGGAGATCGAGCGTGTACAACTTCAGGTTGACCAAGCTAAGCGCAGCTATGACCTGAACAAGGCTGCTGAACTGGAATACGGAACACTGGCCACACTCCAGAAGCAACTGGCGGAAAAAGAGGCCGCACTAACAGAACACGATGACAACGGTCAAGAGAAATCGCTGCTGCGTGAGGAGGTCACCGAGGACGACATTGCGGAGGTGATCGGCAAGTGGACCGGCATTCCCGTAGCCAAACTTGTGCAGTCGGAAATGGCCAAGCTTCTGGGGCTTGAGCACCAGCTGCACGAAAGAGTCGTGGGCCAGCAGCAGGCCGTTACGGCCGTAGCCGATGCGATTCAACGCTCACGAGCCGGACTCAGTGATCCCAACAGGCCAATCGCCAGTTTCCTCTTCCTCGGTCCTACCGGTGTCGGCAAAACCGAGCTGTCCAAGGCCCTGGCGGCACAGCTGTTTGACAGCGCAGACTCCATGGTGCGCATCGACATGAGTGAGTACATGGAGAAGCACACCGTGAGTCGACTCATTGGTGCTCCGCCTGGCTACGTCGGCTACGAGGCCGGCGGTCAACTCACTGAAGCAGTACGACGTCGCCCCTATACCGTGATCCTCTTCGACGAGGTAGAGAAAGCGCACCCCGATGTCTTCAATGTGATGTTGCAGATCCTTGACGATGGTCGAGTCACCGATGGGCAGGGCAGGACCGTGGACTTCACCAATGCCGTACTAATCCTCACCAGCAACATCGGCAGCCAGTCGATCCTGGATCTCGGCGGCGATGACGGGCAGCATGAAAAAATGGAGGGGCGGGTAAATGAAGCGCTTCGCAGCCATTTCCGTCCCGAATTCCTCAATCGGCTCGATGATCAGATCATCTTCCACAGTCTGCGCAGAGACGAACTACACCAGATCGTGAATCTGCAGGTGGAACGTCTGCGCAAACGTCTCTTGCAGCGCAAACTCGGACTGACCATCAGCGACAAAGCCACCGCCTGGCTTGCTGACGCCGGGTATGACCCCGTGTACGGCGCCCGGCCTCTCAAGCGTGCCATCCAGCGCGAACTAGAAACACCAATCGCCAAAGCGATTTTGGCCGGAAATTTCAGCGACGGTGACGACGTCAAGGTGGATGTGCAGCAGGCCAACGGAAGCGAAGAGCAACTGAAACTGGTGCTGAGCTAATCACTGGCCTGGATGCCAATGGCCTGAATCAGAAAGTGTTAGCTGGGGGGTTTTTGAATTCCCTTGGAAAAGCCGAGCTGCAAGACAATTCAAACAACCACCCGCATCGTTCAAACGAATTAGCACAACTTGAATGATCTGCTCTTCTACCTTGCAACCATTCCGAAAGTGAAGCGAAAGCTCAGGAAAGTGGTAGTCAATAGTTCAATGCGCAAGGTCTTAGGGGAGTCGCTCCCATTCAGATGGTGCGGCACGATCGGTTAGACCGAGGCTTGTTTTTGGAAGACCTCAATGCGAGTCAACATGCTTAATCAACAAAGTGGGTTGATACCACTCATTCACTGCTGAGATCATTAAATTGGCTGGCCGGTAGATAGAACTACCCTGAGGCACATCATCGGTGAGGAGGCGAAAAATGATCCGCCAAATCACAGCATGACCAATATTGCAAATCAGAAAAAAATGCCTATTCTATTCCTGCTCTGAGGTTCATTTAGCAAGACAGGTAGGATTAGAAGCTTAAACATTCACGAGAAGAGAGATCAAGATGATCGCTCAAGACCTAGAGAAATCTCAATGCTGATGCCTTCAAAGCATCAGAGTTAAGAAAAGACTGAACACCTCAACGCTGCAACAATGGAACGAGTAATACCAGAATGATGGATATGAATGATGTGATAGTGAAGGCTTGATTTGGGGATCAAAACAAATTCAACGACGATTGTTTAACTGCTAACAACCTGCTCAAAGCGACAGCTAAGCAGGAATTAGTCAAGGGTGCAAAATGAAATGAAATCAACGAATCAAACGGCGCGCCCATAGTCGTTCAATGATGCCTGGTGGCCTCAACTCTAAACCAATCAAATCGTAAACCAGGGGGCGGCATGCACACAGGGCTGAAGTCAAGGCCCGCAGGCAAATGGTTGACTTCCACGCGCAAACCGATAAGATAAAAAGAATTTTACTGGCTCAATGGTTAACCTGAGGGCAAACAAAAAGATTGATTCAACGCCCTCAAAGCTTAATAGTGCGAAAAAGACCTGTTTAAAAAGCAACAAAATAGGTTGTGCCGGAACAATTAAAAAGCAATGAAAAACGATTTAAAGTCATCCAATGCGAAAGGTATTGTTGATGTTTCGATTCTCAACTCTCCCACAAAAGTCGCAAGTTCTATCTTTATCGGTTTAGCAGGATTTACGGCTGCATGGGCTTTTCTGGCCCCGATACCGGTCAAAGTGTCTGGTCTTGGGATTCTGGCACCAGTTGATGGTTTATTCACATACAAATCCCCATCGACCGGAAGAGTTCTGTTGCCATTTGTCTATAATGAAAAATCAGGCAAAATCAAGTATTCAGTACCAGAATGGTCACAAAAAGCCTACCAATTCAGCAGCGAAGGAGGAAAAAATAATTACAAAGATTCCGTAGTTCTAACTGAACAAATACTGGACTACCTCAAAGTCTTGCAAACAACGCGAATGCCCACTAGTCATTTCAGTGGTGGCATAGAAAGTGGGGGAGCCTACACCGTCAAAATGCAAGATGGAGATGTTATCGCCATCATTGACAAACCGGCAGCAAGGCAAGCTCTTAGAAACAATCTTCTCAATCTTCAGCAATCGATCAACAATTTTAAAAATCTATTAGCCATTAATAAAGAATCACTCGAGTTAAGTCGAGATGTTGAAACAGCCAAAACAGACATGCTCGACCCACTAAATAATCTTGTTGCGGAAGGTTTTGCCTCTAGGTTTGAGCTTAATAGAGCATTGGCAGATGCAACAAGCTCGCGGATCAATGTCTCAACATATACGTCTAAACTGCAGGAATTGCAGCTTGAAATCAAAAAAAATCAAGCCAATCTTGTTGATGCCTTGTCTGAATTTATAAGGGATTCAGTGGTATTTGCTTTTGACGAGGCTTATGTGCAGTCATTCACAACGTCACAATGGGATTTTGTGAATGTTGGATCAGAAATCATGACGGTCAGTTGGTCAAAAGTTGCAGAACCAAGCATCGTTCCAGTTTTTGTTGATCAGAAGGCTGCTACAGAAGTCGATATTGGGCAGGAAGTCATTCTTACACCTCTAGGCTTCAGTGCATCTGAAGTGGGTGGGATCAAGGGGAAGATTGATTCGCTTGAACCAATTCCATTCACAACTACAACACTATCGACTCGCCTTAATTCACAAGGTCTTGCAAAGATCGTCAGTCCACGCGGTAGCGTCTATCAAGTAAATGTAAGATTATTAAGACAGGATCTTGATGAGCTCCGCGCTAAAGCATCAAGCAAAAACACGAACTACGAGAAACTGCTCGAGGCATCTACTGATAATACAGGCGGCTATGTTTGGAACAATAGAAGTAATCCTCCAATCGCTCCACGAGAAGGATTTTTATTGGCCAGCCAAATCACAACACGAACGAGAACCCCTATCGAAATGCTGATACCAGCTGTCAAAGAGATAACGGGTCTCGCAGCTCCAAACAAATTAATTCGTTTTAATCTGAACCAAGAATGATAAACTTTATCATCAATAGACTGAAGAGAACTCATGTACCGTTAGTACTTCAATATGAAATGGTTGAATGCGGTGCAGCATCATTATCGATGATAATGAGATACTTTAGAAAATATGTTTCGTTGTCAGAGCTGCGATACCAGTGTGGAGTAAGCCGTGATGGAAGCAACATGCTCAATATAAAAAAAGCAGCGATGCATTATGGATTGGAAGTTAAAGCTCAGAGACCTACGGCTAAAGATATCTTGGAAGGGAAGATACAATTTCCATGCTTAGCCTGGTGGAATTACAACCACTTTTTGGTCTTTGAATCGACCAATGGCAAAGTTGTTCGTATTGCCGACCCTGCAGGTGGAAAATATAGTGTTAAATTCTCGCAAATTGAAGAAAGTTTTTCAGGGCTACTTCTTCAATTTAATAAGACAACTAACTTTAAAAGATCAGGTCAGCCTGAGCGTGAAATTATCAGATTTATTGCAGTTTTATTTCAATACAAGACCACCATTTTCCTACTACTTCTTATTGCAACCGCACTACTGGTTACATCACTGGCTGCGCCAGGTTTGTCTGGTGCATTCGTACAGACATTTTTAGGGAATCAGCGTTATGAAATTGGATTACCTATCCTCTGGCTTTCAATCTTTATTGTACTTTTGGCTGGATGCCTAACAGCTGTAGAGCTAACAATTGTGAGGCGAATGGCATTGGCTATTCAAAGACGCTTCGCAGTAGAAATATCGTTTAAACTTCTTTCAGTAGACTACAGCTTTTTTACAAGTCGATTTATTGGAGATATTGCAAACAGACTTAACCTTTCGGAAAATATTTCAAATACTGTCATTAATCAGTTTTTGATTTTTCTCCTTGGAGTTGGTGGAGCGCTTTTATTGATTCCATTTTTGGCCTTAATTTCATGGCAATTAACACTGGTCTCTCTATTTTACATCGGAATAAGCATCGTATTAGCAGGTATTGCGACGCAAATGATGGTTGATTCAAATCGTTCAATTCAAGTAGAAATGGGTAAGGTGAGTGGAATTACAGTTCGAATGTTGAACGACACTCGTACAATCAAAGCATCTGGGTTAGAGCAGAATTATCTATCATTATACCAAAAATATTACACCCCGATTCTTAGAAAATCGCAAGAAGTGCAAGAAACAATGAATGGATTTGATTTTCTAACAAATCTAGTTGAATCAATCTATAACTATGGAACTATTGCATTCTCAGGTTATCTAGTCATGACAGGGTCAATGAATTTGGCTGGTTTCATGGCTTTTCAAGTTCTTCGATCAGAAATCACGGGTCCCTTGCTGGGTCTCTCAACGATTATTGATCAATTGCAACAGGCTGAAGCTGAACTTGGCAGGCTTCAGGATTTACGTTTGGTTAACGATGACACTAAAATGAGATCTCTTGACGATGAAAAGCTATATTTTGGCCCATCTATTATCAATGTGAATGAAGAACACCAACTAAACGACAGTGAAAATGTATTAATACAAACTATTCCTAAAAGCATTCGTGTAAGCCATTTAACTCAGAGCTTTTCACCACTTTCACAGAATGTTTTACAAGATCTCAACTTTGAAATTGGTGCTGGGGAGCTTTTCAGCATTGTCGGACCAAGCGGTTCAGGCAAATCAACATTGATTAAAAATCTGGTGGGTCTCTATACGCCTACAGAAGGACAAATCCTTTACGACGGCTTTGATTGGTTGGCGATTGAAGATGGATCGATTCGCAAGTCTTTTGCTTATGTCTCACAAGAGCAAAGCATTTTTAGGGGAACTATCTATGATAATTTAACACTTTATGATGATCAGCTCGATCTCGACGAGGTTCGTGAGATTGCTAAATTAGCATGTTTCGACGAAGTTGTAATGGAATTGCCCCAGGGATATTCCACAATTCTTGGAAACCAAGGCATCGGGCTTAGTGGAGGTGAATTACAACGTCTAGAAATAACCAGAGCATTATTAAAAAATTCAGAGATGATCTTCCTCGATGAGGCAACAAGTGCTCTTGATATATCTACAGAGAAGCGAGTCATCACAAACATCAAATCGCTGAATAAGACAATTATTTCAGTTGCTCACAGACTTTTGATTGCAAAACTAAGTGATCAGGTAATTGTCCTTGACGGTGGAGAAATAAAGGAGTTAGGACATCCTTCTACTCTGATGTCAAAAGAACAATCATTGTTCAAGTCGCTTGTAGAAGCTGAGAGATCATGAAAAGAAATCAAGAATCCAAATCTTTACTAAGGAAAGGATCAAGAACAATACGCTCTCTTCTAACACTTGATATAGCAACATCAATCGGAGGAAAGATCAATGACGAACCAAGTGATGATTTTGAACGTGAAAACTTAATCAACAAATTGCGTGATTTAAGTGGGTTGGATTCCAAAATACCTGTCCGGTTGAGAGGTAGTCTTGAAGACTTATTAACGTCAAATGGGTTCTATTTCAGACTATCGTCAATCAATCAAAATCAATCAAAATTTGAACAAATTCCTATCGTTTGTATTCGCGAAGATGATTCGACAGCCGTAGTGGTCTATTCAAAGGGATCAAATACATATGCATATAGTGCGCTAGACAATACTAATATCCCATTCGATCGCTCAGCTAATATATTATCTAAACCAGCCTATGAAATCTACCCTGTATTCCCTGAATCACTAGATACATTTTGGAAGTTAATTCAGTTTTCATTTCCAGCAGTTCGTCCAGACTTAACTAAAGCATTAATATTATCAATCTTGGTAACAGCTTTCGCTTTATTTGCACCATTTATCACGGCTCGCGTTGTTGGCGAGGTTGTCCCTAGTGGAAATATCCAATGGATCATCTCAACTTTCATTATTTCAATACTGATCGCTTTGTACTCATCTTCACTTAGATGGCTCCAATCATTCTACTTGTTAAGATTCAATCAAAAATTAAATCTTAGAATCCAAATCCCCCTCTACAACAGAATCCTCTCATATCCAGTTTATTTTCTTGATCAATACAAAACAGGAGATCTCTCATCAAGAGCGATGTCAGTTAACAATATTCTTAGTTCGCTCTCTTCATCAGCTCTTTCGTCTGTCATCGGCTTGATATCGCTTGTTGGGTTTGTCGGAATGATGCTTTTTTATGATGTTTATCTCAGCATTCCAGCTCTAGCATTCATACTATTAGTAGCAATTATACAAACGATACTGTTTCGAAGACAACTAAAGTATGAACGTGAACTCGTAGAACGTAAGGCCGACTTTTTTGATGAATCACTTCAGTCAATCAACAACATTGCACAAATTCGTACCAACGGCAAAGAAGGAACAATTCTAAGTAGGTGGTCAAGATATATTTTCCTGATCTCATCGCTAAGCTTTAAAGTAAGCGTCTTTTCTAATTATAATCAAATCATTTCACGCTTTTTGAACAATTTTGGTCTATCGCTTCTCTATGGCGTACTTATTTATCGTTTACTTAGTGCTAAGGATATTAGTGAAGTCGTGCTAAGCACGTCAACATTTATCATCTTCCAAAGTGCATTTTCTAATTTCACTGCCAAATTCATTGAACTTGTTGGATTGTTTAATAACATCTTAGGTAGATCCCTCGTTGATTTCGAACGGGCCATACCTTTGATTCGCCAAGGCCCTGAGCCAGGATTAAATTCTCAACTAGAGCGTATTGAACTTAAAGGATTGATTGAATTCAAGAATGTTTATTTTGCCTATCCAAATACAGACCGATACGTTCTTTCAAATGCGTCATTTAAACTTTATCCTGGCAAGTTTAATGTTATTTTTGGCCCTAGTGGTTGCGGAAAATCAACCATAGTTTCAATAATACTGGGTTTTTATCCTATCCAAAGTGGTAGTGTTTTTATTGACGGTCGTGAAATTAATGAGCTTGACATTAAACACCTTAGGTCTCAGATCGGAACAGTCTTGCAATCCACGGCTTTGTCTGTGTCTTCTATTAGAGATGCGCTAACTTCGGGATTATTATCGCCAGACGAGATAATATGGAAGACCCTTAAACTGGTTAATCTTGAAAGTGAAATACAATCCTTACCGATGAAGTTAGAAACCATATTATCTGAAGGTGCTACCAATATCTCTGGCGGACAGCGACAGCGATTGAGTATCGCGCGTGCGCTTTTGCGACAACCATCAATGTTGATTGAAGATGAATCAACTTCTGCATTAGATAGTTATTCTCAGAAAATAATCATCGATAACCTTAAAGAACTTGGGGTGACGCGTATTGTGATTGCCCATCGACTGACCGCTATTCGTGATTGTGATCACATCATCATTCTCAATGATGGAAGCGTTGAGTATTCAGGATCATTTGAAGAGTCTTTACACACCTCATCATATCTTTCGAAAATTATTAATGACAATGAGGGAGATTAAATGATGATTCAATCAATTCAACTCGTGGGTCTCTTGGGGTTCTCTTTCGACAAAAGGTTAAAAAAGCGAGTCTCTCATCTAAGCATCTCTATATTGTCTCTAATGCTCTTCCCAACACTATTTTATCCTGCGAAAGCGCAAAAAATCAATATCGATGCTTTTCATCCCGCTGAAATGCCTGTTGGTCACTATACAAAAGAGATAAGGGCTATTGATAACCAGCAACTCCTTAAGATTGTCGAAGCCTTTAAAGCTGCATCCACTAATCCCAATCAATCAATAAACCTTAGCTTAGATCAATGTATATCTCTTGCCTTTGCTAACAATCCCAGTTTAAAATCTCAAATAGAATCTTTGAAATCAACACGTGATACGTTCATTGCACGGTCTCGTTCTTGGAATCCAACTGCCCTAATAAGAGGTAGTTCAAATGGAAACAATGAGAATAGAAATAGCGTCAACCAAGTAAATAGTCTCAACTCTAAGTCACCTTCACTTTCACGGACGAATTCAACATCCTCTCGCAACAGTTATCCTCAAAGCATAACAGGTGAGCTGAGTTGGAAATTTCTTGATTTCAGTCGGCAACCCACAATCGATGCAGCAGCTTCCGCGTACAGTGCACAGAGATACGCCTTTTATAACGCTTCTCGAACACTTGTTTTTCAAATTCAGGAAACGTACTATCAACTCATCGCTCAGCAAGAACTGATCAAGTCGTTTGAAACCATTGCTGAATCATTAAAAAGCACCGTGCTTTTTACAGATTCTCGTTTCGAAGCTGGTCTCGCACATCTAGGGGATGTAGGTCAAGTCCATGCTCAATATTACAGTACTTTGTCAGATTTAACGTCATATATTGAACGTTACTATCAGTTATCAAGCCAACTAGCGAGACTTGTTTCTTTGCCTGGTGAACCCCTAATTTTGGCAGAAGGAGAAAATCAATTTGCTGGTGAATGGATCTTTGGATTAGAAGAATCGATTGACTTAGCTCAATTGAATAATGATCGAGTTTTAAGCTCTTTAGAGCTTTCCAAAAGATATAATTTTGAAGGAATTGCTGAACGCAACAGAACTCTGCCCAGTTTTTCTCTAAGCTCTACAGCCAATCTATCTAGCACCTCATCAGATAGTTACGCTTTTAATACGACTTCAGTGTCAGGATCTTCAAATTCAAGCAGCGATTCACGTGAAACATCAAACAGCTTCTCTTTTGGGAGTAATACTAGTTATGATGTCTCCGCAGGTATTGGATTCACTTGGAATTTTTATCAGGGCGGCGTCAATAATGCCACGGCTAGCGCTCTATTCTCGCGATCAAAATCTGAAGAATTTAATGTGGAAGATATTCGTGATCAACTCATTGAAAATGTGAGGGCAAGCATCAATGCTCTGAGGTCCAATCGGATACGATTCATGACTTCTGATGCAGCGGTTGAGTCTGCGAAAATAAGCTATATCGCTTCAATTGCACGATTGAATGCTGGTTTTTCGGATGTAACAACCATCAATCAACTTGTTAGATTATACCAAAATTCTATTCAGGCTGAAATCATAGCCATACAAGATTACAACATACGGCTTGCCACTCTGTATCGCGATACTGCCATTTGGCCTCAGGAAGCAGAAGGACTTGCGGTTGAATTGCTAGAAGCGACAGGATTAACACGCTGACAATTATCGTTCATCTAAAAAGTATGATGAAATCAAAGCTCTCGCAAATCCCTCATTAGCAATTTCAACCAGTTCCACATCTCACTATTATTTTTTACCGCTCACTAGAGAAACGAACAAAAAGTAGCCATTAGGTTCTACAGATTTGTTGATGAGCTTTCTCCATAGAAATGTCAATGCAGTTGGCCATCATCTTTCCCGATTGAAGGTCAACCTCAGCTATCTCTGACGAAAAGCTCCAAGAACAACCATCTCGTATTTCTAGTACTTTGCGGACGTACAATTCGACTTCAGTCGAAACTGCATTAGCAAAAGTTTTATAAAATATTGATTTTCAAAGCAATCATGAGCTGCCAACACAGCAGAGATGCTCTGAAATCATAAAAAACCCCGCTGTCTGCGGGGCTGTAGAGATCGTCAACTCATGCTCAGACGGAGCTTGATGTTTGCTTAGAGACTGATCAATCGATCAGCCTTCGAGCTTGGCGGGTTCGGCTTCGCCTTCCCTGAGTTCAGCGTCGA